>JABSOG010000519.1 GCA_013216025.1 Algicola sp.
CATATTATTATTCAATATAACTGCATAAAACAATCATCTAGACGGTATGAAGGACTATAACGGAGAAGATTAAAAGAAAAAAGATAAATAGATGTCCTGCTCTTAATCTTTCCTTTTTTAATCTTGCTCCGTGGACACCGTGCCTCTTCGTATCCCTCCGTGTGGATCGCCCTTGATTTTCTCTTTTTTCATTCGCGTCCGTAACTCCAGGGTCGTGTCTGCGAGGTAAGCTTTTGATCTTCAGGCCGCAGGCCGCCAGCCGGCAGGCAATGTTACGAAAACTGGTTCATGGTATTGTCTTTACCACCTGCTTTAAGCGCTTGCTCACCGCTAAAGTACCCTTTGTGCTCATCACCAATATTCGAACCTGACATATCTTGATGTTTAACACAGGCCAATCCTTGGCGAATTTCTTGACGCTGAACACCTTTTACATAAGCCAACATGCCTTGTTCACCGTAGTAATCTTTGGCCAGATTATCTGTCGACAACGCGGCAGTGTGATAAGTCGGCAAAGTGATCAGGTGATGGAAAATGCCCGCCTGTTTGGCCGAATCACGCTGGAAGCTTTGGATTTTTTGGTCAGCCTCAATCGCCAGTGTAGTCTCGTCATATTGAGCGCTCATCAAATTATCTCGATTATATTCAGACAAATCTTTGCCTTGTTCTGCCCAAGTATCAAAGGTTTGCTGGCGGAAGTTTAATGTCCAGTTGAATGATGGGCTGTTGTTGTAAACCAGCTTAGCGTTGGGTACCACTTCGCGGATACGGTTGACCATATTGGCGATTTGTCCAACGTGAGGTTTTTCGGTTTCAATCCACAATAAATCGGCACCTTGTTGCAACGAGGCAATACAGTCGAGCACTACCCGGTCTTCGCCAGTGTTGGGCTTGAAACGAATGAGGCCATTAGCCAAACGGGTAGGTTTGATTAATTTGTCGGTTTGACGCAACACCAAATCACCCGATTGCAGTTCGTCGATTGAGGTCACCTCCAAGCCGTCGATGAAGGCATTGTATTGCTCAGCCAAGTCGCCAGTGTTTTGTGATACCGGGATTTTTTGGGTCAAGCCTGCGCCCAAAGAGTCGGTGCGGGCAACAATTACGCCCTCTTCAACACCCAACTCCATAAAGGCATACCGTACGGCGTTGATTTTGGCCAAAAAGTCTTCGTGCGGCACGGTGACCTTGCCGTCTTGGTGACCACACTGTTTGGCGTCTGATACTTGGTTCTCTAATTGGATGCAGCAGGCTCCGGCTTCAATCATTTTCTTGGCCAATAAATAAGTGGCTTCTTCGTTACCAAAGCCGGCGTCAATGTCGGCGATGATAGGCACCACATGGGTTTGAAAAGCGTCGATTTTGTTGCGAATCGCCTGTTCTTTGATGTTGTCGCCGGCCGCTTCTGCTTTGTCTAAATCAACAAACAGATGATTGAGTTCACGCGCATCCGCTTGTTTGAGGAATTGATATAACTCTTCAATCAGCGCAGGCACTGAGGTTTTTTCGTGCATCGACTGGTCTGGCAGCGGGCCAAATTCAGAGCGCATCGCGGCCACCATCCAACCCGACAGGTAAAGGTAGCGACCTTTGGTATCGCCGAAGTGTTTTTTCACCGAGATCATTTTTTGTTGGCCGATAAAGCCATGCCAGCAGCCCAATGATTGGGTGTAATTTGCTGGGTCTTGGTCATAAGCGGCCATATCTTCACGCATGATTTTGGCGGTGTAGCGGGCAATGTCCAAGCCGGTCTGAAAACGATTTTGAGCACGCATACGGGCCACACATTCTGGATTGATGGCATTCCAGCTTTGGCCTTGCTTAGAGACAAATTCGTTGATGTTTGCTGTTTCAGTTCTGTAGTTGAACATGGTGTTACCTCTTCTTTTTTCGCCTTGCGGCGGGTTTGGCCTTCGGCCTTTAAAGATTAAAATATTCAACACGGAGGCACGGAGCCACGGAGGTTCACGGAGGAAAAGCAAAAACATAAAGCGAAATAAAAGTAAAAAAATACAACAATTCGAATTCTTTACTTTTTGATTTTATCTTTTCTCTTTCTTTCTCCGTGACTCCGTGCCTCCGTGTTGAGATCTTTTGAATTTAAGCCGGGATAGACCCCAAAGTCTGCCTCTTTACTTGCGCCCGGAAGTGATGCAGCAGCGGTTCGGTATACCCGTTAGGCTGGCTCACGCCTGTAAATATCAGCTTTCGCGCCGCCTGGAATGCCAGGCTTTCGGCGGTATTGGTGGTCATTGATTGATACCCCTCAACTCCCTGATTTTGCTCATCGACTACGGCGGCCATGCGCACCATGATGCTGCTCACCTGGGTTTCGTCGGTGATGCCGTGCAATAACCAGTTGGCAATATGCTGGCTCGAAATTCGTAAAGTTGCGCGGTCTTCCATCAGGCCGACATTGTTGATGTCGGGCACTTTTGAACAACCGATGCCTGAGTCTATCCAGCGCACCACATAACCAAGAATGCCTTGAATGTTGTTTTCTAACTCTTGTTCGATTTGGTCTGGTCTTAAGTTGTCTTGTAACGCTTTGCTCATTAAAGGCAGCGTTAATAAGTCATCTAGCTTTGCGCGGTCGCGGTGCATCAGGTCTTGTTGCACCGCAAATACGTCGACTTTGTGGTAGTGCAGGGCGTGTAGTACGGCGGCACTTGGCGAAGGTACCCACGCGGTTGTTGCACCACTTTGCGGGTGTTCTATTTTATCGGTCATCATTTTGGCCATTTCGTCGGGCATCGCCCACATGCCTTTGCCGATTTGTGCCTTGCCCGAGAATCCGCAAGCCAGACCGACATCAACATTGTTCTGCTCGTAAGCGTTCAACCAAGGTTGTTGTTTAAGTTGGTTTTTTGGTAAGAACGGACCGGCTTGCATCGCGGTATGAATTTCGTCGCCTGTGCGGTCTAAAAATCCGGTGTTGATGAATACCACGCGGGCTTTGGCGACGCGAATACACTCTTTAAGGTTGAGTGTGGTACGGCGTTCTTCGTCCATAATGCCCAGTTTTAAGGTGTTGCGTTTAAGCTTTAACATGTCTTCAACGGCGCTGAACAATTTACAGGTGAAGGCTACTTCGTCTGGACCATGTAGCTTGGGTTTTACGATGTAAATGCTGCCAGTGCGACTGTTTCGCCCTTCTTTTAAATCAGTCATACCTACCAGCGCGGTAACAACGGCGTCGATAATGCCTTCGGGCGCTTTGTTGCCTTTATCGTCAAGCATCAAGTCGGTTTCCATCAACAGGCCGACATTGCGAGCCATCAATAATGAACGACCGGGCAGGTCATAATCGTTGGCGTCTTTGCAGGTAAAACGTTTGTCTTTGGCCAATTGACGTGTCACAGTTTCGCCATTTTTGTCAAAGCTGGTTTCAAGGTTGCCTTGCATTAAGCCTAACCAGTGGCGGTAAACTTCAATTTTGTCTTGTGCGTCTACAGCAGATACTGAGTCTTCAAAATCCATGATGGTGGTCAGTGCCGATTCGATTTGAATGTCTTGAAGACCAGCTAAATCTTTGGCACCGTTGCTGCCGTTGCGGTCGAATTCAAGCACTACATGCAGGCCGTTGTTTTTAAGCACCACGGCTGTAGGTTGTTCTTTGTGCCCGCTCAATGCGACAAATTGGCCGGGGTCGCGCAGCCCTTGGGTGCTGCCATCGGGAAACATCGCCAACAGGTGCTGGTAGTAAACCAAGTAGCTGGTGACGTCAACGTGTGAGCCGTGGTCGAGCGCAAAGGTCTCATCAAGAAACGTTTTGGCGTAGCTGATAACGTGGTTGCCGCGAGCCTGATTGTGCTTTTTGCACACTTTCAATCCTTCACTTTGAGCGATGACATCGGTGCCATAAAGCACATCAAAAAGGCTGCCCCAGCGGGCGTTTGCTGCGTTTAGCGCAAAGCGGGCGTTGTTGATTGGCACGACCAACTGCGGGCCTGCCATGGTGGCAATTTCTAGGTCGACGTTGTCGGTGGTGATTGAAAAATCGCTGCGCTGATTTTGCAGGTAACCTATGTCTTGTAAAAATGACTGATACTGTTGAAGGTCTTGCTCTTGACCAATATGTGCTGCCTGCCATTCGTCAATTTGACCTTGAATGCTGGTGCGAGTGGCCAGCAGTTTGCGGTTTGCTGGGGCAAAGTCGCCCAGCAGTTGGTTCAGGTCCTGCCAGAACACCGCTTGGTTAAGGTCGGTCAGAGGTAATACTGTTTCGTTGATGAAATCAAAAAATGCCGAGTCGATTGGCCTGTTCATTGTCTTAATCCTCATGTGATTGACGGTGCGTTGCTTGACTGATTTAAAGTCTATGCGATTTTTTTATAAAATTTGACAATAAAAATTACACAGTGTAAATTTTACAAAAGTTACTTGTGAAATTATACAATCATGAAAACCTCTAAAAGCCTCATTCGAAAGTCACATTTTCTAGGCACCAAAATTCGTAATTTACGTAAACGAAATCACCTCACCATGGAAGATTTATCGTCTCGTTGTATTAAAATAGACCCAGAATCTGCCCCATCAGTCTCGTATATTTCGATGATAGAACGGGGTAAAAGAGTGCCCAGTGAAGCCATGTTAGAGGTCATTGCTGAGGTCTTTCAAAAGAACATGGATTGGTTTTTAGATGGCGTGCCAGACGAGCAAGAGATCATTCCAGTTAAGGGTCGTCGTGGTGGCATTAGCGGCATGGCACTTGAACCCAGCTTTTTGTTTTCTAACGATATTTTACAGATCGCCATCCCCGAGATGCTGTCACAAACCGGCACCAGTGGTCGCCAATTTGCCCACCTGTTGATAAGGGCGCATCAGGAGCATAATCAGAACCACTTTCCAGATATCGAACGGGCAGCAGAAGAGGTCGGCCACAAGAAAATGCCACTGATGCTGGATGATATTTTTGACATCATGGAACAGATGAACCTGACCATTAAATGGTTCAGCAGTTTGCCGAAAAAAGCGGTGGCAGAATTGGGCCTCGGACCCAAGGGGATCGTCAGTTCGTACTTCAAACCACCGGGTACCATTCATGTCAATAAGCTGTTAAAGACGCAACCCATGCGACTTAAATACGATTTGGCCGTGCATATTGGTCATTGTGTTTTACACAATAGAGATGGAATGAAGAGTGTTATGGTCGCTGGAGGTTCCGGACAATCGGCCGCCACGCAATCGTCAACGGTCGATCCACAAGATATTTTGTACGCATGGCGAGATTTTGAGTGCAGTTTTTTTGCCGGGGCATTGCTGTGTCCCAAGGTTCCGTTCAGGCAATTGCTCGACCGCACGGGTTATGATGTTGAGGTCAGCAAAATGGTGGGGGTGTCGCATTCTGTCGCTATGCGCCGAATGACGGCGGTGTCGACTTACCCGCATTGGCACTATTTTGATGCTTATGCACCGGGAAAATTAAAGGCTGTGTATCGTGGTAATGGCATTCCACTGCCTTGGGGTAATATGAGAATGGTTGAAGATCCGTGTCAGCACTGGGCGGTATTCAGAATGATCAATACGTCTTTGACCGGGGCATCGGCGCAGTTATCAATTTTGATGGTGGGCGACGAACCGAGGATTTATTGTTGTAGTTCTATAAAGGTGCAAGATTTGTCGGACACCGATCATGTATTGTGTGCCGGAATAGATTTGAATCCAGCGATTGATGCGCAGGGGCGAGACAGCAGAGCACTGGCACAGGCATTGAAAGATGCGTGTGTGGCCAAAGGCGGCTCGGCGATGGTGCCAAGGGCGATAAAAAAGGATTTGTTGAGCGTGGCAAAAATCCTCAATATCTCATGGATAGAGCAGGGGATTGATAATGAGGTGAGGTTGATATGCTCGCGGGGGACGGTTTGTCCTCGGGAGCCGAGTTGTTATGCGGGTTAGGGGTGGGGCTTCGATGGGGGCTGGAGGAACGTAGGCTCCGCAAGGGGGTCAAAGCAAAACAAGTGCAGGGACAGGTAAGCTGTCCACAGAACTGGTTTTGCACTGACCCCAGCCGGTGATGACTACTAGCCATCACCAGCCAGGGTTTAAGCCGCCCGGCACCACCACCAGCCGGGGACAGAACAGATCGCAAAAACTGTGAACGCGAAGCTGTTCCAGGTTTTTGACGACTGCCCTGTCCCCTGTT
>JABSOG010000520.1 GCA_013216025.1 Algicola sp.
AAATTAGATCAACTGCCGCTGTTGTCATGCTTGATCATCCAACAGGGTGATAGTGACTTTTTATTGCGAATCAACCAGCACCACATCATTTCGGATGGTTGGTCACAGCAGCTGTTTTATCAAGAGTTGACCCTGATTTACCATGCGCTGAACCAACAGCAAAAACCCCAATTGGCTGAGCTGCCTTTTAGCTATACCGATTATTCGCGTTGGCAGACGAGTTGGTTAACCTCGCCCGAAGCCCAAGTACAGCGGGTTTTTTGGCAAGACTACCTGCTTGATTGCAGTACACAATTGACTTTGCCCATGCAGTTAACAACAACATCATCAGCTGAGCAGAACGTGCAAGGTATTGTCAGTGCATCGATTGACTTGCCAATGACCAAAGTCTTGAAAACCCTTGCCCAACAGCATCGGGGCAGTTTGTTTAACGTGCTGCACAGTGCTTTTGCCTTATTGTTGGCTCGACTGTCAGGGCAAAACGATTTAACCATTGGTCTGCCGGTGACCGGTCGACATGTGTATGGCACCCAGTCGATGCTTGGCATGTTTCTGAACAATTTGCCGGTCAGACATCAAATCAATCTGAACGACGGTTACAGTGAGTATTTGGCTCAGCAAGTCAAAAATGTCGAGCAGGTGTTGTCTAATCAAGACATGCCACTAGAAAGAATACTCGAAACGGTGGGCAGCAGCCGCAGTGCCGACAGCACCCCGTTGTTCCAGGTACTGTTTAACATGATGAGCTTGCCTGAAAATGAGCCGAAAACTAACGATTCGGCCGTGACATCGTCCAGTGTTAAAACGGCAGAAATTGGCAATAAATTCGACCTGACTTTTTATGTCGGTGAAACAAGTGAAGGCGTTGGCATGAGTTGCAGTTATGCGCCGAACAAATTTAGTCACCGCTCTATTACGCTGATTTTGGCCCAATATGTTTCGTTGTTAAGCCAAATTGGCGAAAATGCCGAGCGCCGTTGTGGTCAGTACTCGTTGAATGTTGACACCGAATTTGTCGACCAAAGCCCACAACCGGTTGCATTTTGGCCCGGCTCGGTGGTTGAGCTGTTTAGCAAACATGCGCGCGCTACGCCACAATCGCTGGCAATAAAGGATGAATTTGGTGACTGGTCATATCAGGACATACTTCGACTGAGTCAGGCTACCTCTGCCAAACTGACGGCAAGTGGGGTCAAACAGGGTGATGTCGTGGTTATTGTTGCCACAAGACAAGCGTCACTGGTGGTGGCGATTATGGCATCATTACAAATTGGCGCAGTGTATTGCATTGTGACACCACAACAACCGTTAAAACGTCTTGGGCAGCAAATCGACATTGTCAGCCCGGCAGTGGTGTTGTTAACCCAATCATTTGACGATTATTCAGCAGACTTGATACTGGCGCTGAAAACCACCTCAACTTGCATTGAAGTGAATATGCGTGTGCCATCCAGTGATGTTGTATTCGTACCAGTCGCTATTGAGCCGGAGCAGGCGGCGTGTATTACTTTCACGTCTGGCTCTACCGGCGTACCAAAAGCGGTTGTGGGCAAACATAATGGTTTGAGTGGTTATTTAGACTGGTTGCCCAATCAAGCAGGATTTGGCCCTGCTGACCGATTCAGTATGCTGTCGGGTTTGGCCCATGATCCGTTGCAACGAGACATTTTTGGGGCGTTGTGTTTGGGTGCCACTTTGGTGGTACCCAGCGCGCAGGCGTTTGCTTCGTTAAAACTGGCAAACTGGTTTAAGACCGAGAAAATTAGCGTAACTCACCTGACACCAGCGATGAGTGAAGTGATTTGTTTAGATGCGCAGCATTCTTTAACTGACTCTTTACCTGACTTGCGGGTTGCCTTTTTAACCGGCGAAAAGCTGCGCCGTGATACCGCGCAAGCCTTGCAGGCACTCAATCAACCGTTGCGAATCTTCAACTGTTTTGGTGCCACCGAAAGTCAGCGGGCACTAACGTATTACGAGTTGACGGCAAACCTCGATTTACCTGCCGTGATACCGCTTGCACGAAGGGCAAAGGACACGCGTTTACGTTTGCTCAATCCACTAGGCATAGACTGTGGCGTCGGCGAAGTCGGCGAGATAATGATAGAAAGCTGCCATCTAGCAAAGGGTTATCTCAACGATGAAGCTTTGAGTGCCGCGCGTTTTGAGGATTTTCAACAAGGGTATAGTCGCTACCGAACCGGCGATTTGGCTATTTACCTCGACCAACATCGAATCAAGCCACTGGGGCGTAACGATGCGCAGGTGAATATGCGTGGATTCAGGATAGAATTGGGTGACATCGAAGCGCAGCTGCTGCAATTGCCGCAAATTAGCTCGGCGGTGGTGTTGGCTCCTGACCAAAAGCGATTGGTGGCCTTTGTTGTATTGGACAAAACCAGCGCGGCTGAAAATTGGCTTGATGCGGTTAAACAAGGTTTGCAATCGAGATTGCCGGAGTATATGTTGCCCTCGAATTTTGTTGCGATGAAAGCTTTTCCGCTCAATAGCAGTGGCAAAATCGACGGTTTGGTTTTGGCCCAAAACGCTCAGCATTTGTTGACCGATGACTATGATGCTCCGCAAAACGACAGCGAGGCTAAACAAGCTCAGGTTTGGGCCCAGTTGCTGGATATCGACGTAAAACAACTCAGCGTAACTGCCAATTTTTTTGAACTGGGTGGCAATTCTTTGTTATTGCTTAAGTTAATTGCCGCACTGTCACAACAGGGGATTAACCGCACCATCAAACAATTTTACGAACACCCAACCATCCGCAGCATGTCGGTTGCCGCGTTACAATCAACTGACGATTTAGAAATGGATGATTTACAAACGAACTGCTTGGTCAAATTGAATAAAACCACAAAAGGCCCAACGTTATTTGTCGTTCATCCGCTCAATGGCAGGGTTGCGTGTTATGACCAACTGGCGACATCACTGGAAGGCATTTGCCCGGTGGTTGGCATTCAGGCACCGTACAATTTCGGCTGTGACTGGTCGTTTGATTCAATACCCGAGTTGGCCAATTTCTACAACACCGCCATTAAAAAACACCAGCGCGAAGGCCCGTACCATCTGGCCGGCTGGTCGGCGGGTGGATTGGTGGCGCAACACGTAGCCCACTTGCTAACAGAACAAGGTGACGCAGTGGATTACCTGATGATCATGGACAGCATTTTGGTCAGAGAAGAGCAAACACTTAAACGTGAGCAATGTTTGGTTTATGCGATTGAGATGGTGATTGAAGAAAAGGCGTATACACCCCAAGTGACGGCGGTAATTGAGCAACTGTCTGCTGGTCAACGGTCTGGATCTCAAAGCGATATGACTTACCCCGCACAGTTAGCAATGGTGGCAGACTTGTTGGAAGCGCAGCAAAAATCAGTCTTCACCAGCAGGCAAGAATTACTAATGGCATTAAACTACTTTGTCAATTTTGCCAAAGCCGACTGCCCGCTAACGCCAACTAGCATAAGGGGTAATACCGTGTTGCTCCAAGCGACTGACAATACCCAACTTGCCGAAAAACTGACGGGTTGGCAACAGACGATAGTGTCATCCAGTCAGATCATTGAAGTGCCCGGTGAGCATAACAAGATGTTAGAAGGGCAGTGTTTTGATGCCGTGGTTGGGGTTTTGCGTGAGGGTATGACTGAAATTGGTTGTAATCGATAAGAAGAAATCTGGGGTGTAATGGCAAAAAACCTCAATGATACTCGTTTGTCATTGAGGTTTTTTTGTTATTTTTTATTGCTGCTTCGGCAATATTAATCCTCAAAGCTAGCGCGAATTTCCTCAGTAATTGAGTTTTCGATATCTGTAAATGAATCACGAACAAGTGTATTTATGGCATCCTGACTTTTTAAGTTGCAGTGAACGATTTGCCACTGATTCTGGTTTTGCAGTTTTCGTTCACTCCAATTCAGTTCTTTTTCAATTTCGTACTTAAAGAATAATGTGAGTTTGGATTTTGAAAAAACGAAGGTGAAAAATACCGTATACCAAGGGAGAATCTCCTCTGCCGGTTTTAGGGTTATCATGGTTAACCTATTGGGGGCTGATGCTGTTAATTCAAATCCACTAATGACGTCTTTGTAGAGAGTGGCAGGCTTATATTCGACTCTTGATTCCCTACTAAATCCAGTCATAATACCTCTCGTTTCGTATTCAATTTTTTCTTTTCCCTGATATTCAACTTCCTTATATGTCATTTCTGCAAAGTAAAGTTCATCGCTATCCTGAATCCACTTTGCTATGCCGTCCAAGCAGTCTAACAATTCAATAGCATAGTTATCGAGATATTTAATTTCATACAATGACGATATCAAAGATGACCAATCATGAGCATTAAGCTGTTCATTTAAAAAGGTGAGCGAGTTTTGGGCGTCTTCCTTACTACAATATTCTTGACTCTTACGCTTGATGGACTGAATAAGTTTATCGTCCAATGAAACTGCGGGTTGCAACTGATTCGCTGTTGTTGATTCATTTGATTTACTATCTTCTTCAAGAAGAGTATTTGCATCCAGCTTTTGAGCCAAGTTATTAGCCAAACTGTCTGATACAGAGCAAAAAATTTCAGTATTATTTGCCTGTAGAATAAATAGCGGCGTTTGATGCTTGGTGACACTGCTATCATCAGAGATATACGCCATGATATCTCTATATCGAATATCTTTGCCTTGAAAATTTACAAGTGATTTTGCGAAGCTCTTGGTAAATACGCTGTAATCCTGTAAAGCGATTGAAGATTCTGTGTTCGAAGACGAAAATAAAAAGTATGTTTTATCAAAGCTGTCTGTGGATGATTTTTCGAATATCATTTTTAAATCTTGATTGGACTTAATGTATTCTGTGCCCGCTTGACAGGCGTCGACAATTTTGACTGCCAATTTAGGGTTTAGTGATTTTAACATAGAGTCAAACTCACTGTTTCTCAGGGATGTTTGCTCTACCTTTGTTTTGTCAAAGTCAGAAAACAAGTAAAGAAAATCATCGTTTTTTCTAGTGCCGTGCCCAGTATAGTAAAATAAAACTTCATCAATATCTTGTTCTTGATATTTACGAATAAAACCAGCAATTTTGTCTTTGGCCTCGCTGCTTGTTGGACTTTGATCTAGTGCTATCCAATCATCATACTTTTCAGATGTGGAAATTATTTCAGATATAAGCGCAATATCTTTTTGGCAAGGAGGAAGGTTACTTTCATTGTCATAATGGTGAATACCTATCAATAATGCGATTTTCTTACCCACTTAGACTCCATAAATTAGATTTGAATTTGGACCGTGTTTATATTTCCGGATTATATAGGATATTTTGCAATGACGCACTGGATCTCCTGACAATTAACCCCGCCACTGTGGGGTATATCTACATTGGGAATTTAGACTCTTTTCCATCCGGGTTCAGCTGTGCTTTTAACTGCTCATACATTGCAATGATTTCGCTGCTCAGATACTGGTTGTATCCCGCTTTATTGAGTGTGCGGTCTTGAACATCAATGGCAATGAATCGCTGCATTTCAGCCTGGAATGGTTCACTGTTAACAATATCCGGCAATTTATTTTGGATAATGGCCACTTTGTCCAAATAGTTGTCAATGGCATAATCTGCAATTTTTTGTTTGACCAGTTCGCCATCAACGACCGCTCTTTTTTGTTTCAGCCACACAAGATCCCAAATGTCACGATGGCGAATATACTTTGTGGTGTTGGCCAATGAGATCAACTTGTCTGCCATGATCTCATTAAGGCTTTCTACCTGTATCAATGTGTTGGCGTAGCCATCTGGTAAACCATCATAGTTTAGAATAAGCGCTTTGGGTTGAGCGGTATAAGCGTCAATGTTGGCCACTTCGATTTTTATCTTCTGCTTTGCCATGTCCTTTTGTGCTGGGGCGGTTGTTATGGCAACTTGCCATTTATCGACTTTAATTTCACTATATTCAGGCAAATTTCTTAGTGCTTTTGGTTCTTTGACTGTGATCTCAAGCCCGTAACGAGTGCCCAGATATTTTTCCAAACACTGTTTGATTTTGATAAGGTCAACATTGGCAAAGGATTTACTACCAGCGAAGTTCAAGTCGTCACTGAAACGATTGGAGCCATGACACA
>JABSOG010000521.1 GCA_013216025.1 Algicola sp.
CATCGCATCAACAGCGGTTTCGATGCCGCCATGGGCGGTGATCATCACCACCACCATGTTCGGGTCAATTTCGAGTATTCGTTTGAGCCAAGCAAAACCTTGTTTGCCGCTGCTGTGCCCCGGCGAAAAATTCATATCGAGCAAAACCGCATCAAAATTTTGCTTTGCCATTAAAAGAGGGATGTTTTGCGGCTGTTCGCAAGTGACAATTTTACCAAAGTGCCTTTTGAGCAATAACTCGCCCGCGATCAATATGTCTTCGTCGTCATCGACAATTAATATCCGTTTTTGTTGGCTCAAGCGAATCTCCACTGTTCTTATTAAGGTATAGGACAAAAGTTTATAGTGTCCATTATTGTACAGTAGTGTTCATTTTTATACAGTTGATAGTGTTCAGTTTTATACACTTCTGTTCCCGCTGGTTTTAAATCGTTAAATTTCAGTAAGTTACAATATGGCACAACCCTTGTAATACATTTAAGTCAGTAGCAGACAAAAACGCACACCATCAGAACAAAAAATACAGCAGAGGGTTTAACATGACAGCTCAAGTGACCGCTTCAATAACAACGGGGTACCAGCTCGAAAACGGCTTTGAACTGAATTCGATGGCCAATATTGCGTTGATGGCCGCCTCGCGTTTTTGGTTTTTTGTCGCGGTTGTCGGCCAACTGTTGTTTGTTTATTACATTGTGTCTTTTTATGGCAATTCGGCATTACACGGTGATTTTGTGGTGTGGAACAAAGTGCTGCCAAAGGGTTATATTCCCGGTGATACGATGGGCAATCTAGCCGTTGTCATTCACATTTTTTTGGCCGTGGTGGTCACCATTGGTGGCCCGCTACAACTGCTCCCTGAGTTACGAACAAGGATGCCGTTTTTTCATCGCCTTAATGGTCGTATTTATATATTTACCGCCTTTATGATCAGCATCACCGGCCTACAAATGGTCTGGGGTCGTGGCATTGAAGGTGACAATGAAAGCTTCTTTCAAGGTATAGGCCAGCACTTAGGTATTACCCTTAACGCCTTGCTGATCATGGTCTTTGCTGTGATCACCGTGTCTTATGCTGCCAAACGCCAAATTGCTCATCACCAGCGCTGGGCATTGCGATTGTTTATGGTGGTCAGCGGGGTTTGGTTTTTTCGCATTGGTTTGATGTTGTGGATTTTTATCAACGATGGTCCTGCCGGTTTTGACCCACAAACCGTTGAGGGTCCGGCGATTGTTGTTCTTAATTTCGCCCAGTATCTATTGCCGTTGATTGTGCTTGAGCTGTATTTGTGGTGTAAAGCCAAGGCCAATGCCGTGTGTCGTTTGATGATGGCCAGCGGATTGTTGTTAATGACCGCCGCCATGGGCACGGGCATAACACTGGCGTTTGTTGGCCTGTGGTTACCGCATGTCTAAATAAATCTGCTTCGCATCTTTATAAATGCCACTGCGTGGCGTAAAAACATAAAAGCAATGATAAAAAGACTTTTGCAACACTCTGTAAGCTGGGTAGAATGAAGCCAATTTAGTCTGCGATTTTTGGCCACAACGTGGCCCTTATAAAGATGCGAAGCAGATTTATTAATACAGGGAATTATAATGAGGTTACACGAGCTGTGCAAAATCTATCGCAGCGACGACAATGAAATTGTTGCCCTAAACGACATTACACTCAACATCAACAAAGGCGAGTTCGTGGCCATCATGGGTCCTTCGGGTTGTGGCAAATCAACGCTGCTCAATATTCTCGGCTTGCTCGACCAGGCCAACAGTGGTCGTTACGAGTTTATGGGTCATCAGGTCGACCAGTGCAGCAAAAAACAACTTTCGCAATTGCGAAAACACCATATCGGCTTTATTTTTCAGCAGTTTAACCTGATTGATGAACTGTCGGTGGCCAAAAATATAGAGCTGGCACTGTTGTATCACGACATCACCCGTGCAGAACGTAAACGCCGGGTGAATGAGATAATGGACAAAATGGGCATCAGCCACCGTGCCAAACATTTGCCGGGGCAGTTGTCTGGCGGACAACAACAACGGGTGGCCATCGCCCGTGCCGTGGTGGGCGAACAGTCGTTCATTCTTGCCGACGAACCCACCGGTAATCTCGACAGTGTGCAAGGTCAAGAAGTGATGGAGATGTTGGTGGAGCTGAACAAACAGGGCAAAACCATTGTGATGGTCACCCACTCCCCTGCCCACGCCGATTATGCCCGGCGCACCATTAACCTGTTCGACGGCCACGTTGTCACCCAACAGTTGCGGGCAACCCGCTGATGCTCAGCAGTTATCTCACCATTGCACTGGCCAACTTGTTAAAACACCGCTGGTATTCGTTAATCAACATTTGCGGTTTGGCGCTGGCCATGGCGATTTTTATGATTGGCACCCTGATAATCTCCTATGAATATAATCACGACAGCCAGTTCAGCCAGCGTGACCAGATTCATTTTGTCTCTAGTGTCTTCGCGCAAGAATCTGGTGAAGGGCTGGTCGAATTTGACGTAATTCGCTCGGCCTACGGCCCGTTGTTCAAAACTGACATAATTAGTTTACAACACGTTGCCCGAACGATACACAAGCGTTATCTGGTTGGCGATGAACAACACTCAGATTATGTCGGCATTGCGTTTACCGACACCAGCTTCAGCCGCATTTTTGACTTTCAATACCTGTACGGCGACCACACTGCCATCGACAACCCCAATGCATTAATCATCACCGAATCCACTGCCAAGCGGCTGTTTGGTCGCACCGATGTTATGGGCAAAGCGGTTAAAGTCGAACGCAGCCACGCTATGACCGTTGGTGCAGTCATTGCTAACCTGCCAACAGACAGTCATTTTAACAGCCCATTTATCCCCCATCATGATATGCAAGCATTTGCATCAATACAGGCACTGGTGAACATAGATAATTTTGACCTAAAGGGGAGCTGGACCAAACTCGGTGTTCGTGATTTGACCTATATTGTGCTACCACAAAACAAAGACATCGAATGGTTGAATGAACAAATCAATGCGGTGTCAGCTCGCCATGCCCCGGCAGGAGAAACGCAAAGGATTAGTCACCTCAAAGCCCACCCATTGGTCGAAGCCAATACCCTGATATGGCGGGCATTTGGTCTGCCAGTATTAGAGTCAGTTCAGGTGATGACTTTTTTGGTCTTGCTCATCGGCTGTGTTAACTATACCAATCTGGCCACCACCCAAAGTTTCAATCGCGCCCGAGAGGTTGGGCTGCGCCGAACTTTTGGTGCCACTCCTAGGCAGTTGTTGGTGCAGTTTTTACTCGAAAGCCAGGTGTTTACCGCACTGGCCATGTTGATTGCACTGGCCGCTGTCGAGCTGATACTGCCGGTGTACAACCAATCGAGTCAAAAGGCAGTGATGTTTGATTATGGCCAACAACTACTATGGGTAGTACCTGGCACCCTCGCCATTGGTTTAGTGGCGGGTGCCTACCCCGCTTGGCTTATCACCTGTCAAGACCCGGTAGACACAGTGCACAATGCTTTTATCAAAACCCCCAGAGGCAGTTTGTTACGAAGCCTATTGATTAGCACTCAATTTGCCATTTCGATTTTTATTATTGCGATTGTGATGATCATTTACTTTCAAAACCAGCAGGTGCAGCGCAGCAGCAATATCTTTGACAAACAACAAACCATTTTGTTGTCTGACATAAACCTTAAACCCGTCAAAAAACATCAACAAACCCTGCGCAAACAATTATTGGCGTTGCCCGGGGTAGAGTCGTTAACTTTTTCGAGCCATGTGCCGTTTGACCAAATCAATCACACCATCAATGTCAAGAATATCGACATCAACAGTGTTGCTGTCGATCCCGACTTTATGAGCACCTATAAAATCCCGCTAATTGAAGGACGTTTGTTGTCGCAAAATAAGGAGGTAGTGATCAACCCATTAGCGGCAATAAAACTGGGATTTGGCAGCCCCAAACAAGCCATTGGCAAAACGTTTTACTCGGTCGATCAAGACCCCACAACGCCGGGGGTTAAATACACAGTGGTAGGTTTGATGCCCAATCTTAATTTTTTGGGACTGTTCAACCAAATCATGCCGATGATGATTTATCTCGATACTGAGGCCTACATTTACGCTTCTATTCGCATTAGCAAACGCAACCACGCACAAACATTGCTCGATATTGACAGGGTTTGGGCGCAAGTGATCGCTGATTATCCGATTAAACGTAAAACCCTCGCAGATATTTTTAACGGAGTGTTTGGCATTTTGCTTGGCATCAACCAAGTATTATTTCTGTTTGCAGTTATTGCTTTGTTGCTGGCGCTGGTTGGCTTGTTTAGTTTAGCAGCGTTTATGGCCCAGAACCGTACCAAAGAAATTGGCCTGCGCAAGATCATGGGGGCCAGTGTCTTGCAAATTGTCAGTCTGCTGATTTGGCAGTTTTCACGCCCGGTAATGTGGTCTTTATTGGTGGCGATACCGTTGGCCTATATGGCCTCAGATATTTACCTTAACTTTTTTCAAGAACGCATCACCTTTGTGGTGCCGGTGATCTTATTGGCCAGTTTGGTGGCGATTTTAAGTGCTTGGGCTATTGTTGCTGTTCATGCTATTAACATCGCTCGGGCGATGCCGATTGATAGCTTGCGGTATGAGTAGCCAACGACCCAAACCCGGTGTACGATGGCACCAAAACAACAGGATGAATTGGCAAACCATGACTCAACAACTCGAACCCATAGAAAAAGCCAGTATCGACGAGCTGCGTACCTTGCAATTATCCCGCATGAAGCAAACACTGCACCACGTTTACAACAATACGCCTCATTATAAAAAAGTCTTTGACGACCATGGTGTTCATCCTGACGACTTGCAGCAATTATCAGACTTGGCCAAATTCCCCTTTACCACCAAAGCAGATCTTCGCGACAACTACCCTTTTGGTTTGTTTGCGGTGCCAATGGATGAAGTGATTAGGGTTCATGCCTCAAGCGGCACCACCGGCAAAGCCACGGTGGTGGGTTACAGTCAAAAAGACATCGATACATGGGCAGATGTGATGGCCCGTTCAATCAGAGCGGCTGGTGGTAAACGTCAAGACATGGTGCACATCGCTTACGGATACGGCTTGTTTACCGGCGGCTTGGGCGCACATTACGGCGCTGAAAAACTGGGCTGTACGGTCATTCCGATGTCTGGTGGTCAAACCGCCCGACAAGCGCAGGTGTTACAAGATTTTAACGCCGACATTATCATGGTCACGCCATCGTACATGCTCAATATTGCTGACGAACTTGACCGTCAAGGCATCGACCCACACAAACTAAAATTACGACTCGGCATTTTTGGTGCCGAACCTTGGACCGATGCATTACGTAACGAAATTGAACAACGACTGGGCATCGACGCACTCGACATTTACGGTCTGTCGGAAGTGATTGGACCCGGCGTTGCGATGGAATGTTTAGAGACCAAAGACGGCCCAACCATTTGGGAAGACCATTTTTACCCTGAAATTATCGACCCCGATACCGGCGAAGTACTGCCCGACGGCGAAGAAGGCGAACTGGTGTTCACCAGCCTCACCAAAGAAGCGATGCCCATCATCCGCTACCGCACCCGCGATTTAACCCGGCTGTTACCCGGCACCGCCCGTCCAATGCGCCGCATGGACCGGATCACCGGGCGTACTGATGACATGTTAATCATCCGTGGGGTCAATGTTTTCCCCAGCCAAATCGAAGAACAAATACTGGCCGTGAACGGACTCACACCGCATTTTTTTATCACCGTTAAACGCGAAGGCAACCTCGACAAAATGAGTGTCGCCGTTGAAGGTTTACCTGGCCTGCACGACAGCCAATATGCGCCGATAGCCAAAGAGCTACAACACAACATCAAAAGTATGATTGGCATTTCGGTCAAGGTTGAGGTAAAAACCCCAGGCAAAATCCCCCGCTCTGAAGGAAAAGCACAGCGAGTGATGGATCATAGAAAAGGGTGATGCGATTACTGAGGTTGACGCCCTTGGGCAATTCACGGAGAAAAGACAAAAAGGAAAGCAAATTGAGCAAACCCATCATTCAGTCCTTTATACCGACCTTACTACTGCTGGTCAGCTTTACC
>JABSOG010000522.1 GCA_013216025.1 Algicola sp.
GGTTTGATGAGTGATTCCTGTCCTGCGAAATCCCAGATATTGACTTGAATGTCATTACTGATCGCTGTCTTTTGAATATCAATCCCAAGAGTACTTTGTTGATTTGGGTTATGTAAGTTGCCCAAGATACGATTGATGAGGGAGGTTTTTCCCACTCTTTCATCACCGACAACTAAAATTTTGGCTTCATTTAGCGGTCGGGTGTCTTCATTTTGAATTTCCAGTAAATAGCTGATAAGCGCTTGTGGCTCCAAGCTGTGTTCAATGTTTTTAATGTGTCTGGTGATGGGGTTATCAGTTAAAACTAATGATTGGAGTTTTGTTAGTAACTTTATTGATTCTGGTAAGGCAGTCAGGTTGTTTGAACTTAAGTTCAAGTGCGTTAGGTGAGTTAATTGGGTGATTTGATTGAAATCAATATGGCCTTGAGCTGCGTTAACCATACGCAGGTGGGTTACCTCACCACTTTCACTGAGCACGAAACAATTTTCACTCGTAATCTTACACGTTTGAACATCCACTTGCTTCAAATCGGCTAAAAATGCCTGCAACTCAAACTCCTTCATTTATGTTGGTTTCACTTGATGATATGCCGCTATAGTGGCTTTGGTGTAAAGTAAGGTCAGAATAAATGGCCTGTTAGTCAAAGTCCAGCAGTGAGGGGGATTAATCAGTTGCTGACACTTTTTTAATAAAGTCTAAAATAAAATGGAATAAAACCAAACCTGCCTCGTTATAACTAATAACAACGTCAAACAGACACCGGAATAAGGGGAAGCCAATTGCATAACGTCATTAAACAAATGAGCAAAAGTGCGTTCAACCTTGCTCAGCAAATCCTTAAACATCAAGACGATGCTGCCGATGTGTTGCAAGATGCAGTGCATGTGGCGTTAAGTCACGACAGTGTACCAGACCATCAGGGCAGCGATTTTAAACCCTGGTTTTTTAGGGTAGTGCGTAACAAGGCCATTGATAAGTTTCGTCAACGTAAAGTTCATGCTGTTGATGAAGTCGATACTGATGAGCTTGAAACCACCACTGATGAGCCGTCAAAGCAACTGGAGCAAGTGCAGCAAGCAGCGGCCTTGCGGGCTGCGATTGAAACGCTGAGCTTTGAACATCGCGAAATCATCTTGTTACGTGACTTTCATGGCATGTCGTACGATGACATTGCCAAGGTGATTGGGGTGGCTAAGGGATCGGTAATGTCACGATTGCACCGGGCTCGATTGGCGTTGAAAAAGGCGTTTGAGCTGCTTTACTAAACGGTTTTATGTTTTTGGGTTTATTAAGAGAATTGGCAAGGGGACTTTAAATGAATAAATGTGAACAGGTTGCGGATCTGATATCCGGTTACATCGACCACGAACTTACCCAGCAACAGCAACAAAAAGTTGAGCTTCATCTTGATGGCTGCGATGAATGCCGTAAACTGGCCGAGCAATTGACACAAATGCAAAAGACCGTTGGGCAATTTAAATATCCCGAGCCGAGCGAAGCACAGCTTGAGCGGATAATGTCAGACCCGCTCGCGAAACAAGCCCGTCATGGTGGTTGGTTATTGTTGATTGGGGCCGCTGTTGTCGTTTTTGCCATGATTTTGTTTGAGATTTTCAATGAACCCGGCACACCATGGTATATAAAGGTGTTGTTTGGCTGTGCTATTGGCGGCGTTAGTTTGTTGTTTGGGTCGGTATTGCGACAACGGTTACTTGCCAGAAAAACCGATAAATACAAGAACGTTAATTTATGAGGGCCAGACTATGAGAATTATTGTTGTTACTACTGAGCAGATCCACGGCAAAAAGATCAATCAAACTCTGGGTATGGCGCGGGGGAACTCGGTCAGGGCACGTAATATCGGTCGAGATATTCTGGCTATTTTTCGTAATATCGCTGGTGGTGAAATACACGAATACACCAAGTTACTGGCCGAAGCGAGAGAGCAGGCGCTCGACAGAATGACAGAAGAGGCGCGGTCTTTGGGGGCAAATGCAGTAGTCAATGTACGCTTTGCCACTTCTATGGTCGCCCAAGGCGCTGCTGAGTTATTGGCCTATGGTACGGCTGTCGTCGTAGAAGATAGTGAGTAAAAATAAAAAGTTCCCGCAAAAATTAAATATTTTTTTGTTAAATATTTTCAAAATGTTTCTGGATGTATAGGTCTAAACGTTAGTTTACTGGTCTGACATGGTACTTTGCAGTGAGTTCAGCCCTTATATTTAAAGGGCTGAACGGTATTTCTCATCTGGTTTTTGTTCAGTTCGACGTGATGGTCAACAGGGTCTCTGACACACTTTAATATACTCTCGGTTTGTATTGGTTTGGCATTGCTGTATAACTGTTGCCACTTTAAATCACTCCCTAGGGCTGCCTTAGAAATAAATTAACATCATGAAATTTCCATTCACTCATTATGACTGCGTTGTTCGTCGGTTAAATAGCTTGCTATTCGCCCTCCTCACGCCTTGCCCTAATGAATACTGTAAATCCATAATGTCAATTAATTTCTGCGCCAACCCAAAAACCCAACCCGAGGTTGAAATGAAACGAGTCATACTACCTGCATTACTGGTGCTTAACAGTGCTTCAGTTTTCGCCTACAGCAACTTGACCGAAAAGCAGGCTGAGCAGCGTGCAGCCCAAATCGGTGAAGTCGATTACACTTTGTCGTTGAACCTGACCAAAAATGCCACTACCTTTACGGGTACTAACGTCAGCGTATTTGATTTGAAAGACAACCGCAAAGATGTGGTGTTTGATTTTGACGGGAAATTGGTTAGCTCAGTTATTGTCAATGGCAAAAAGATCTCTGATTTTATCTTTGATCAAGAAGATGAAAACATCATTGTGCCGGGTAGATTGTTGAAAAAAGGTGAGAACACCGTTTCTATTTCTTTTGAGGCCAACTTTAGCCACGGCGGTTCGGGTTTACACCAGTTTGCCGATCCAAAGGATGGTACTGAATACTTCTACACCGATTTTGAAACCGCTGATGCACACCGTATGTTCCCGCATTTTGACCAGCCGAGCCTTAAAGCGACTTTCACCCTAGATGTCGAAGCCCCGATTGATTGGCGTTTGATCAGTAACATGCCCGTTGGCAAATCTAGTGAAGGTTCTGAGCGTAAGCACAACTAT
Source organism: Algicola sp. (assembly GCA_013216025.1). Lineage (GTDB taxonomy): Bacteria > Pseudomonadota > Gammaproteobacteria > Enterobacterales > Alteromonadaceae > JABSOG01. The sequence continues at coordinate 3,145 of JABSOG010000522.1, forward strand.
TTTCAAACCACGCAAAAAATGTCATCTTATATTATGCACCTGTCAGCAGGTCCGTATGCTAAGTGGGAAGACAACAGCGGCAAATACCCAATGGCGATTTATGCCCGTAAATCATTGGCTGATTATGTCGACCCAGAGCGTATGTTCGAAACCACCAAAAAAGGTTTGAAATTTTTCGAAGAATATTACGGTTTTGACTATCCGTTCACCAAGTATGACCAAATATTTGTACCTGAGTTTAACGCAGGTGCAATGGAAAATGCCGGTGCAGTTACCTTCGCCGAAGGCATGGTTTACCGCACGCCACCCACACAAAACCAATTACTTGGCCGTGACGTCACTATTTTGCACGAAATGGCACATATGTGGTTTGGTGACTTGGTGACCATGCAATGGTGGAACGATTTGTGGTTGAACGAAAGTTTCGCCGACTTCATGGGTTATCTTGGCCTTGAAGGTATTGGTCACGACAATGCTTGGCAACGGGCTTCACGCCGTAAAGGCTGGGCTTATTACGAAGATCAGTTGGTGACAACTCACCCGATTTTGTCTGAAATTCCAGATATTTTGTCGGCTTCTGCTAACTTTGACGGCATCACTTATGCTAAAGGTTTGGCGGCATTGCGACAGTTACAATACTTTATTGGTCCTGATGTATTCCGTGAAGGTATCCGTGACTACTTCCAGCAACATGCTTTTAAAAACACCACATTGAGCGATTTCATTGGTGCTTTGGAAAAAGCCCACGGCAAAAAACTGACGACTTGGGTTGATGCTTGGTTGGGCACCAAAGACGTAAACTCAATGAAGTTGGCGTATGATGTTAAAAACGGTAAAATCCAATCGGCCAAAGTCTATCAAACTGGTGGTCGTCATAACGACACCATTCGTCCACACGCCAACTTGATTGGTTTGTATTATGTCGAAGATGGCAAATTGGTGCTTAAAGACAAGATCAAAGTGACATTCGACAAGAAAGTGAACGATTTGGCGATGTTGAACGGCAAAAAGGCACCGGCATTGATTTTGCCAAACGTTGATGATTACGATTACATCAAAATGCGTTTTGATGCCAAGTCTATGGCGTTTTTGAAAGACAACATGGCGATGGTGACTGATTCAGCCACTAAAATGATCATTTGGCGTACACTGTGGGATATGGTGCGCGACCAAGAATTGAAAGCCAGCGATTATTTCGATATGGCTATCAAACGTATTCCTGACGAAAAAGACGTTAATGTGTTGAATCGACTGATGTCAGGCGTAGGCCAGGTATCGCGTAACTATACCGCCGATATGGCAACAAAAACCAAATACCGAAACAAATTCCATGCCATTGCATTGGATAAAGTGAACTCAGTGGGCGCTGGTTCAGACTTGCAACGTACCTGGTATGGTATGGTGGTTGGCACGGCCAATAACGACAAACAATATGAATATTTGATTGATTTGTTTGACGGCAAAGTGTCAATTGAAGGCATTAAGATGAATACCCAGCGTAAGTGGCGCATTTTGAGTACTTTGGGTCAGGCCAATAAAAAGCAGGCAGTAGCAGAGCGTATTAACATACTGGCTGAGTCTGATAAATCAGCTCGCAGTCAAAATATGTTGTTAAGAGTTGAAGCGTCTTATCCTGAAAAAGAAGTTAAAGCGAGGATTTGGGATACATTGACCAAAGAATCAAGCTACTCGTTGCGTGAAAAGCAATTCATCGGTAGAGGTATGTACAGCAGTGATTATCCAGAGCTGGCCAAACCCTATATCAGTAAATACTTCAAACAAGTAGAAGCGATTCACAAAAAAGGTGAAGGTTATGAGTCTGCGTCTTACTTCATTCGTGCCATGTTTCCTGATTTGGGCATGGAAGACACCGTGGTTGCCGCAGAGCAGTTCTTGGTCACTTCAGAAGTGCCTAAGACCTACAAGAAGCTGGTCATGAAGTCTTTGGATGAATTGAAGCGTACCATTGAGGTTCGTAAGAAGAATCTCTAAATTTAGCCTGTTTGCTTCGCTGCACAGGCTAAATAAAGGTTAATAAATTAACCAAATAAAAAAAGGCACCTGTGGTGCCTTTTTTATTTCTATGTCAGGGTGTTTTTCGAGACCGCTTTTTTGGTCTCGAAAAACATCATGGCATTCAGTCACCGAGCTTTTTCATCAAATCAGCATTAAACAAGGTCTGAAAACAATTGCCGATAACATTGTTATGGCTGACCATTTCTTTAAGCACCACTTGTGGCCATTCAACCAGCAATGATTGCTCTTCGGCGATCACCGTGCCTGAGCCAGGGTTGCCCGAGACATAGCTCATTTCGCCAATAAACTGGCCATCGCGAATTTGAATATAATGATTGCTGCCCACGTCTACTTTGACGATACCCTTGAAAATCAGTGACAAACTGGCAACGGTTTCGCCTTGTTCAATCAAAATCTCACCCGCTTGCACATCACGCCATACCGCAATTTTCATTAAAGCCATATAGTGTTCAGGATTGAGATCTGAAAAGACCTGTTGATGTAGTAGCAATTCGTTTTGGCTGAAGTGTAAATAAGATTTGGCTTGATGCAAGCGCCACATTTTATGCAGGTTAGCACCGATAAATACCAGCCCAAAAACAAGGTAGTGCCACTGGATGGCATCGATGAAAAACAGGTAATAGAGTAGGGCAGCGACACTACCGGTAAGGGTGGCGAATCGCAACCAATAAACATTGGAGATCAACGTCGCCAAAGCAAACAAGACCAGCAAGCCATTGGCTAATATGTCCATATTGTTAAACATTTGTGTACCCTGACCTCGCTCAGCAGTATTAGAAAGTCATTTAAATATAAGCTAACGGGTTAAAAAATAAAGCTTTTAGTTTTTTTATTTTTTGGGCGGCCTACGGCCTGAAAGTCAAAAGCCTTAACACGGAGGCACGGAGGGACGG
>JABSOG010000523.1 GCA_013216025.1 Algicola sp.
TAGGAGCCTACTTCCCACATCGAAATATGCTCTTCATCAAAATCATATTGTGGTGGTCTTTCACCTTTTTCATCCACAAGATAGGGGTAGAATAAATCGGGTTTTGGCTCGAACGGTTTTTTGCGTTCTTTGCTCACGCGAAATACCCAACTGTCACCCCAATCGAAAAAGTAAAAAAACTTTTTGCCTTTAGGCAAGGGAAAGAAACTACCGATGGTACGGTCATACACCCCTTCATTTTCTTCATCAAACCGTTCTTTTTCGCGACTCATTGGGGCGTTGGCCAAGTAAAAATCAAACAGGTGGTCATCGTCAAATTCAACTGCCTGCTGAATAATGCCATGCAAATCGACCAACAGCGTGTCTTCATCAAGCTCAATGGTCGCTTGCCAATCCCCTTTGGCATTAATGCCAAAGCACAGTTTAATGGTGATGGTTAAAATCATTTATCGTTCACTTTTTTGGGTTGTTTTTTGTTGCCTGTTGGCAAAGTGGCTGGATTATAGATGGGTTAACGACGAATTAATACTGGTTGTATATCCCCGAATGAATTACAGCGCATGACAACTGCCCACTCGCTGTTGTCCTTATATCAGTAGATTCATTAGAAAAAACTATCTAGACGTCCAAATGGCTGTTATATTAGCAGACCATATCAATCCAGACGGCTAGACGGGCAAACAAATGGCGCTTACTTTACAACAAAAAATTCAAGACAGGGACTCAGAGGTTTATCTCATTGGCACAACACCACCCCGAGCCGGTCTAAGTCAAGCCCGAATGACAACCATTGCCAACAAGCTGATTGAACGTTTACATCCCAGTAGTTTTGATGGCGTGATTGTTTATGATATTCAAGATGAAAGTTGCCGTAACAATACTCCTCGACCTTTTCCCTTTAAACAAACCGTCGACCCACGGGTATACAGCAAATTGCTCAGTCAATTGTCTAATCAAGAAGTGATCACTTATAAAAGTGTGTCGCACCATGACAATGACTGTTTCGAACAATGGTTGACCCAAACCCAGACTGATTTCAGTTTGCAAAACTTGGTGTTGGTTGGCAGCCCCAGCACTTCAGGTGAGATTCGATTAAGTTTGTCAGACGCCTGTCAAAGCGCCACCAATAGCCAACACAGGTTGTTTTTGGGTGGCGTCACCATCGCTGAACGCCACGCCCAAAAAGGCAATGAGCACCAACGTTTATTGCAAAAAACCCAGCGCGGTGCCCAGTTTTTTATCTCGCAAGCCGTTTATGATGCCAAAGCAACGATTGATTTATTGACCAGTTATGCCAAATTATGTACCAGTCAAAACATCAAGCCAAGCCGAGTGATCTTGACCTTTACCCCCTGTGGTGGCGAAAAAACGCTGTCGTTCATGAATTGGTTGGGTATATCCATTCCCGATAACGCCAAAAGTCGCCTGCTAGGTGCACAAAACCCGTTATTTGAATCACTGCGTATTTGCCAAGAAAACCTCAAGCACATTCTGTCTCATTGCGGGAATTTAGATATTCCACTGGGGTTAAACATCGAAAGCCTCACCAACCGCAAAACCGAAATCGACGCCTCGGTGCGTTTGTTCCATCTGCTTAAACAAACCATGAACGCTCATCTGAATGAGGTCCGTCAGGCCAAGCTGGATGATGAGGATGTAGCTGCAGACTATCCGGTGTATCAGCGTAACCGGCAAGCTGATGGGATTGCTTTGCGTTAAATTAAGGCTAACGTTGACTCATTGTGAACCCTCAAACAAGAGGGTCACAATGCCGGTCATCGATTGTTAAACCCCCCTCCGCTAACACCAACTGCACTTTTTAATTTACCCTGTCAAATTATTGTCACTATCGCCAGTGACCTCCCTCTTGTATAGACAAGAGCGTCAAACTATTGTTTTAACTGTCTTTTTCTTCGAAATCACCCATATCGCCTCTAAAAAACAATTATTAATAATATCAATATGTTAAATACTATTTTTATGATAAATAGGACAAATAAAGAAATTCTACAGACAAGCTGGCACAACAGCTGCAATAGCTAAAATAGACTGAATAGAAAACAACAAATGAACGGATAAAAATAAGAGAAAACAATATGTTGAAAAAAATCATACTGCCTTTACTGATAGCAAGCTCGGTGGCTGCCACACTGCCGATAAAAACGTTTGCCGGCACGTTGTCAGTCAACAAACCGCGAATTTTGATGACAGATAAGCACAAACGCGCCGAGTTTAAAGTGTTTAATACCTCGGCACAAGTTCAAACTTTACGTGTCAGCCTGATTGAAAAACAAATGGATGAAATGGGCGACATCAAAACCGTCGAAGTCTCTGCTACCTCGGCTGCCGGTTTTTTACGAGTCGGCCCCAGGGTTGGAAAAAACATAGGCCCCAAAGATTTTCAAAAATTTAGAGTCAGAGCCAAACTCAACAAAATGCCCAAGGGTGAATACCGCAGCCATTTGCTGGTCGAATCGATGAATCCACCGACTGAAGAAACCAAACCAGGCATATTTGTTAAACCCAACATCAAGTACTCGATCCCCATCATCATTCGCCATGGCGACTTACATGCCGAAGTGGCCATCAGTAACGCCAAAGTGAGTGAAAAACTGCTGACTTTTGAGATGAGCCGGATGGGTGATCGCTCGGTTTATGGTGATTTTACCTTCTATCAAGTGACCGATGGCAAAACCACTGAATTAACTCAGTTGGTGGGTCAGGCCATTTATACAGATACCAATAAACGCCTGTTTGTTATAGACCTTGAACAGTCTCCCACAAAAGGTTCACAGCTAAAAATAGTCTTTAAAGAAAACCCCGAGTTTGGCGGAGACAGTCAAACTCAAACGATAGTAGAAGTCTAAACCTTCCTGCATTTGGCAGGATTAAAACAACAATAAGCCCTAAATAGGGCAAAATAGGATAATAACAATGAAAGCTTTTAAATTATTGACCGTTGCCGCAGCCTTGGTTGCCACCTCAGCCGGTGCAAGTACTTACAACACTACGGTTAGCATTGACGACCTGTCAACCGTGTTGGCGTGGGAAGAAACCACCAGAATGCAGTTTCCCACCTTGTTACTGGATAGCAGCACAGCCAATGGCAATACTTGTTACACATATAGCGCCGCCGCCAGCAATAACCTGCTATGTCCAACCAGCAGATCAAGCACAACAAACGCACTATTTACCATCACCGGCACGCCCAATGCAAACGTGCGTATAACGCTAGACACAGCGCCACAGACCGTTGAGGGTATAAAATTCACGCCAGTGGCCTCAGCAAGTACCGTTAAATTAAATTCTAGTGGTACCAGCACCAATGCCATTTATGGTTATTTGACCTTGATCGACAGAACCGAGGTGGCCAGCACCAGCATCAACTTTACTTATAACCTTGAGTTTGTTGGTCAATAAGTAATACAAGGGACGAGGGCTTATGGTCCTCGACCCCCGCATCACCTGTCTGATAAGGACCCCTGTCAATGAAACCCTTTAAAATGCTGACACCCGCCAGTGCTTTATTGACTACAGGCGTTTTGGGTACCACCGCGGTTATCGCCAACACTTACACCACCACCATCGCCATTGACTATCAAACCAATACGCTCAACTGGACACAAAAAACACCCATGCAATTTGCCACTGTGGTATTTAATAAAAAAACCGCCAACGGACAAATCTGCCATACCCACAGCAACAAAAAAAGCAACAATACCTTATGCCCCGGTAGCCGAGGGGGCGTTAAGAATTCTGACTACACCATCACAGGCACGCCCAACACCACAGTATTGGTCAACCTTAATACCAGCAAAACAACCGTCGAAGGCATTGAATTTACCCCGATATTAATAGGCGATAACAGCATCAAGCTCAATAAAAAAGGCAAAGCCAACTACGACATTGGCGGCCAGTTGTTGTTGATTGATGGCGCAGCCACCAGCAGTACCAGTTTAACTTTCAGTTTTGAACTAGAATTTGTCTCGCAATAATCATGTCTGCCCTGCCCCCTAGTTATTTTAACTACATCAAAAGTATACTTATTTTGTTGATGCTTTTACCGTACTGCGCAATGCCAAAAGCCGCAGAGCAACCCGAATATGACGTGCTGTTTCTCGACGCCTTTTTGGCAAAAAACAGCCTCGATATCCCCCTTGAAGTGATCACCCTAGATTTTGAACAGTTTTACCTGCCACTTGAAGAAGTCGCACTAATGCTAGAATTACCCTTGAAGATTGACGAACAAAACCAGCAAGTCAGCGGCTGGTTTATCAATGAAAATAACAGCGTAACCATCGATTTAAACGCCGGGCGTTTTGCTGTTGGTGATAAAAGTGGCCTGATAGCCGACAATCAATGGGTCATCGAAGACGACTTGCTTTACATTCAAGCCGGGGCGCTGGCCGATTGGTTTGGCATTCACAGCGCCATTAAATCGAACACCTTAAAAATCAACTTTACCTCAGAGCAACTGCTACCTGCTCAGGCCAAACTGAAACGCAAAATAAAACACCAGCGCTTTGATTCACGCAAAGGAAAAAGCAGACAAGCCCACGTAATTAATGACCGTTATCAGTGGTTTACCTTACCGGTATTTGATTGGTCTTCGCAACTGCGCTGGCAAGACAAAGCGGGTAGTCAAAGCAGCGATTCGTCGTATGCCCTTACCGGCAGTGGTGATGTGGCCAAACATGGCAGTGAGTTTTGGTTTAACCAAACCCCAGGCAATCAACAACTGCGACTGAAATTACACAAGAAAATCTCGTTAGCACAAAGAGATTGGTATTATGATTTTGGCGACATTATGGCTGGCGGTACTGAATTAAGTGGCGGCGGTGGATTGGGCCGAGGTTTGAGCTTTCGTAATAGTAGCAACACCAAAACACGCTTTTCGACCCACCGCTTTGAAGGAAACGCCCAACCCGGCTGGGAAGCGGAACTGTATCGTGACGATGCGTTGATTGACTATCTTGAAGTCAAACAAGACGGTCTTTATGTGTTTGCTGATGTGCCGGTGCGGATGGGTAAAAACAACTTTAAAATCATTTTGTATGGTCCGCAAGGCGAACAAAAAGTCATAGAAGAAAGCTTTACCGGCTTTCAGTTAGATCAGGCGCAGGGTCAATGGACTCCAACGTTTTCAATAAACCAACCCAACAAACGGTTGATCCCACTCGATTTCACTCAAAAAAGCGGCCTAAGTATCAACACCGGCTTGAGTTATGGCGTCAGCGACAAACTGCAAGCCAGTTTTGGTTGGCAGCAACAAAACAATAATGAGCAACACAGTCAATACCTAAACACAGCCCTGACCGGCGTATGGCAAAACACCGTGTTTAATGTAGCATCGTCCTTTAACCCACAAAACCGTGCGTTTGGTTACAAAGCCAATGTTCAATCACAATGGTGGAACCATGACTGGCAGCTATCGATGCAAAAGATGGCCGGTTTACAACAACAAACCAGTGATAACATCAACTTGAGTGTGTTTGGCAACCAACCCCTGTTCAGCGAACAAGACAACTACTCGTTAGCACTGAGCCATTCTAGCGATTCTAACGGCACGGTTAGCACCATTAACGGTGCTTTTAGTGCCAACTTTGAGCGGTTGAGTTTAAATAATCGCTGGGAAGCACAAAAACACTCACAAGGCATAATTGCCAATGGCACCACGGGCATCAGCGCCAATTTCGGTTCACATAAGTTCCGCCTAGAAAGCCGTTACAGCCTATGGCCAAAGCGTAAAATTGAGACTTTGGGCGCCAGTTACGGACACCGATTCAAATCAGCGTATTTACAGCTGCGTGGCAACCTTAGGCAAAACGAAGACAACTCAGACATCAGTGCCCAATTAAGTTGGAAATTCGATCACTTTACCCTCGGCAGCCGCTTATTGGTTGATGTGCGAAAAATCGTAAGCGCAACACTGACATTTTCAATGTCATTGGGAATGTTACCTCAAGGCTTTCACACCAGCCGCAATGCACTCAAACGCACAGCAACCATCAAGGCCATGGCTTTTATGGATGACAACTACAACGGACGCTTTGACAGCAACGAAACCCCAGT
>JABSOG010000524.1 GCA_013216025.1 Algicola sp.
AAAATAACGGCCAGTTTTATGCTGATGATTTGGGCTTGTGGCTTTGGAATGAACAAGGTTACAGCCAAAACGATCAATATCAGTTTTTAAACATGATGGAAAGCTGTGGCGTGTGTTTTAGTTATGGCGGTGATTATAAAAACGAGGGCGCAACCTACGTTGTGCCAGAGCTCTTGCCCTCAGCTGACGATACTCGTATTCGCGAAGCACTTGAACGCAATTGGGATGACAAAACCAGTGAGATTATTACAGTAAGTTATTCGGTAGATTTATTACACAACGCCTTGTTTAATCGAATATTGGCTTTGGTTGGTCAACAAGCTCAATCAGGTGCTGTTTATTGGCAAGACGGGTTGCTGGCCTATGAAACGCAATACAAAAGTTGGCTGCTGTTTGAACGTAAAATGCAAGACGACTTTAAAGGTGAATTTTGTTTTAGTGCCCGTGGTAATGAAGCCCAACAGGTTATAGACCATTTAATCCGGCGTATTGAAAACGAGCAACATCGTTGGAGTGTACAACTGATTAAAACTCAGCGACAAGAATCGGCAAACAGGGTTAATAAGCAAACAGGTGCTTTAACGTTCGACCAAACCCCACCCCAGCATAAACAGCCTGAAGTGTGTATTTCGTATAAACGCCAGGATACCAGCCAACAAATTGTTGACCAGTTTTGTGAGCAGGCAAAAGCCCAAAAAGTCCATGTAGTACGAGACATTGATGCACTTAAAATGGGCGACAGTATTCAAGCTTTTATGCGCCGTATCGGCAAGTGCAAACGAGTGGTGATAATTTTATCGGATGCCTATTTAAAGTCTGGTTATTGCATGTATGAGTTATATGATATTTGGCTCAACAGTAAAGCCGACCCACAAATTTTTGGCAACCACGTGAAGGCATTTAAGCTCGATGATGTGACTATTGATAATATCGTATCTCGGCTTGAATATGCCGGTTTTTGGCAAGATAAATTTAATCAGATTAATGATGCAGTCAACAAGTACGGCGCAAACACATTAGGGACCAAAGATCTTGAAGAGTTCAAACGCATTCAACAGTTTTATCTTAATGTCAGTAACATCCTGGCAGAGATTGCCGATACTCTTGCCCCGCAAAACCTAGAGCAATTATTAGACTATGGCTTGGATGGTCTCCTAGAGCACCGATAAACTTGATGTAAGGGGCACAGCCAAAGCCCTTATACCGCCTCTTCATCCTCTTCACCGGTTCGAATTCGAATAACCCGGTTAATATCAAACACAAAGATTTTACCATCACCGATTTTGCCGGTTTGCGCGGTATTCACGATGGTTTCAACACACCGTTCTACATCTTCGTCGACCAATACAATTTCCAATTTGACCTTGGGCAGAAAATCCACCATGTACTCAGCACCACGATACAATTCGGTGTGGCCTTTTTGACGGCCAAAACCTTTGACCTCGGTCACCGTCATACCGGTGATGCCTATTTCAGACAAGGCTTCACGCACATCGTCTAATTTAAAAGGCTTTATGATGGCTTCGACTTTTTTCATCTTTAACTTGTCCGCTTCTAATATTAAGGGGTTAAAACTAGGCGCATTTTTACATGCATAACACACTCATAGTGTATACAAAAGTGGCAAACAACAAAAGCCATCTGTAAAATTCATTTAGGCTTATCTTTTTGTTATTTAACCTTATCTTTTAGTTATAATGAAAAACAATCCCATCCCTTAACAGGAATTGCGCACAGTGAATCAACAACAAATTGTCAGTGAAATGCAGGTTTTGCCTCAAATAGATGCCGACTTTGAAGTACAAAGACGCATTGATTTCATAAAAAACCAACTGGTCGGGTGCGGTCAGTATCACTTGGTGTTGGGCATCAGCGGCGGCGTTGATTCATCGACCTGCGGTCGTCTGGCCCAGTTAGCCATTGAACAACTTAACGCCGAAACTAGCGCAGGAAAGAGCACAAGAAAAAGCGCAGAAAAGAGCGCCGACAAATACAAGTTTGTCGCTGTCAGGTTGCCTTTTGATATTCAAGCCGACGAAGACGACGCGCAGTTGGCACTGCAATTTATCAAACCCAGCATCAATCTGGCGGTCAATATTAAACCCGGTGCCAACGGTATTCACAGTCAAACCACCGAATCGCTCAATCAATTGGGTCTATTGGCGCAAACGGCCGCAGCCGTCGATTTTGCCAAAGGCAACGTCAAAGCCCGTACCCGTATGGTCGTGCAATACGAAGTCGCCGGATTACTCGGTGGCCTGGTACTGGGCACCGACCACAGTGCAGAAAACATCACCGGGTTTTACACCAAATATGGCGATGGTGCCTGCGATATCGCGCCTTTGTTTGGTTTGAACAAACGTCAAGTGCGATTGCTGGCCAAAACGCTGGGCGCGCCAGACAAACTAGTGGTAAAAGCCCCTACCGCCGATCTTGAATGCCTAGAACCGGGCAAAGAAGACGAAGCGGCACTGGGCCTAACTTACGACGAGATTGACGATTTTCTGGAAGGCAAAGCGGTCAGCGACACCGTATCTGAACGATTGATTGGCATTTACAACCGTACGCAACATAAGCGTCAGCCCATTCCAACGATTTATGACTAGGTGCTTATCGCTACCGCTAGGTTGGCCTGCGGCCAGTAGGTCAAGAGCTTCACCACGGACAAATACAGGGATGTATTATGGTAGAGCAATGCAGGAGCTATTGCCGAGGCACGGAGTCACGGAGGAAAGAAAAAGAAAAGCAAAAGATGAAAAAAACCAAAAGGTCTTCTTAAGATTTAATCTTTTAATTTTTAGTCTTTTCCTCTTTCTTTACTCCGCCTCTCCGTGCCTCCGTGGCGAGGTCTTTTTTCTTTAAAACCCGCAGCCAAGATCAACCCCATACATTTTTTCAAGCGTTTAGGTTATAATCTAACCAGAAACTCTGTTTAAAACCCACTTCCACCAACGACGTATCAGGTGATTTTTATGAACAAAGTACTAACCAAACCCAACCGCAAAACCCGCGCACGCGGTTTCACCATGCTCGAATTATTGATCACCCTTGGCATCGTCGGGGTTGTTTCAACACTTGCGATCTCCTCAATGACGAGCTTAATGGGAGAATCGAGCAGTGTTGACTTCACCAAAACCCTCTCTAAAACCGTCAACTTCTCACGAATACAATCAGTATCCACCGGCCAAACCGTCACCCTGTGTACGGTGGTCGATGGTATCTGCGCCAATGACTGGACCCAAGACATTACTATTTTTGTCGATGCCAACAACAACCGCACACTGGGCACCAACACGGTATTAAGAATTGTTGAAGCCATTCCAAGCCAAGACCAGCTGACTTACTCTGGCACCGCTTTGGGTATCAGTTTCTACCCAGACGGCTCTATCGGCGACAGCGACAATGGGGTATTTACTTACATGGTCAACAAAGCCTGTGATCTCAGTACCCGGGGCGTTGATGTAAATAATTCAGGCCGAGCCCGTTTTATCGAAAAAATCACCTGTAGCTAGACAGCCTGTTAGCATCAAAGCCCTTGACTTTAATGGGGTTACACATATTCTTAATACCGTTCCCTAGACGCTAATCCTCCGCAGCAACGGCCCCGCGCCCTGTGCAAAGGTCAACCAATAAACTGCGGCACAAGCAATCAAAAAATGTCAGTTAATTAAGTGACCCAATGGCCTTTCGTTTTTTCCACCAGCTAACGACTCTGGCGCTGTCCGCCCTGTCGCTGTTCACCCTCTCAATGCCCTTGAGCACTCATGCCCAAACCGCAGAGCCAGAACATCGTCTCAAATCGGCGATGATGATCCAAATGCTGCTTTACACCACCTGGCCCAATGAAGATAAATTGACCCGCTTCGAGCTGGCTTTTATCGGCACCGAAAACGACCTCTACCAAGAGCTACAAAACGTCTCAAAAAAGGTTCGAATTAAAGGCAAACAGCTCAATGTCAGCAAAATCAGCATAGATTCCCTTAATGCCAACGATTATCAGATTGTTTATGTCAGTGCCAGCGACAAACAACACCTCGACAAACTGGCCAACAACATCAGGCTCACCGATACCTTGCTCATTTCTAATCTGGCCACCAACCGCCGCGACCTGATGGTCAACTTTTTGGCCGTTGGCGACGACGGATCGCTGTCGTTTGAGGTCAACCGCTCCAACATCATCTTTGAAAAACTGGCGATTAACCGTGAAGTATTGCTCATTGGAGGCACCGAAATTGACGTGGCGGCGTTGTTTCGCGAATCCGAATATGCACTGCAACAAATCAAGCAGTCGTTGTTTGAAAAAGAAAAAACGCTGGTACTGACCTCACAAAAACTGGCAGAAGAAACTCGCTTGATCCAGCAGCAGAAAAAACAAATCAAAACCTTTAAAAAGCAGATCAGTGAAAAACAGGCCGCACTGAACACCCGCAGCAATGAGTTGCGCCAAATGAACCAAGATATCCAAAAAGTCGGGCAAACCCTCGACGCCAAGAAAATCGAACTCGACAACAAAAACTCAGAGCTAAACAACAAAAGCGCAGAACTTAACAGCAAAAATGCACAGCTCAAAAAATGGGCTCAGCAAAACAAACAACAACAGACACTGATAAACCAGCAGCAAAACACGTTTTCATTGTTAAACCAGCAAGTGGCTGAAAAACAGCAGTTTTTATTCGAGCAAAAAGCGCAAATTGAAGCCCAGGTCGGACAAATTGACCAACAGACCGGCACCATCGCCAGTCAACAAAAAGGCCTGTGGGCGACTTTAATCGCCTTGCTTATATTTGCTGTGCTAATGGTCATTACCCTGCGCATTAACAACTTGCGCAAACATGCCGTTGTCAAGGCCGAAGAAGCCACCAGTGCCAAATCCAAGTTCCTCGCCAATATGAGCCATGAAATTCGCACCCCGCTCAATGCCATCATCGGGTTGAGCCGTTTATCGTTAAAGACCCCGCTGGACACCCAGCAAACCGATTACATTGAAAAAGTGCTCGATGCGGGTGAGGCGCTGTTGAGGCTGATTAACGACATTCTTGATTTTTCTAAAATAGAAGCGGGTAAATTGAGCATCGAGAGTACCCCTATTCTCATAGACAAAATGCTCCAGCGTTCGATTAGTTTAAGTGCCATGAGCGCCCATGCCAAAGGTTTAGAGCTGGTGCTCGACATCGATGCCAATATACCTTCGGTATTGCTCGGTGATCCACTGAGGTTGCGTCAAATCATCGTGAACCTGGTCAATAATGCTGTCAAGTTCACTAAAAGCGGCGCGGTGTGTATCAAGGCCCGTATAAAAAGTGAAACCGATACTCATGTGGTCATGCACTGCTCGGTCATTGATACCGGCATCGGCATGTCAGCCGAACAACAGGCTAAAATGTTCCAATCATTTTCTCAAGCCGATGAATCGGTTACTCGCAAATACGGTGGCACCGGTCTGGGTTTGGCCATTTCTAAACAATTGTCTGAATTGATGGGCGGCGAGATATGGCTCGAAAGCGAATTGGGCAGTGGTTCAACTTTCCACTTTACCGTGGTGATGGAAAAAACCGCCAAGGTGGCCGATGAGTTGCCTATCGACCAAACCCAAATTGCCAACCTCAAGGTTTTGGTGGTCGACGATATCGCCATGACCCGAACCGTGTTGCTTGATTTTCTGCTTAGGCTAGGCATCAAAGGTAAACAGACCGACAACGGTACAGATGCCGTACAAATGGTCAAACAGGCCCAACTTGACGGTAACCCATTTGACATGGTACTGATGGACTGGCGGATGCCGGGAATAGATGGTATCGAAGCATCGCGGCGTATTCAAGAGACACGCCTGAGTGACTCGCCCCATATTTTGATGGTTTCGGCCTATGACAAAGACGAAGCCAAAAACCACATAAACGGCACCGTGGTCAACCAATTCCTTGAAAAACCGATCAGTCAGTCGACGTTGCTCAATGCAATTGCCAGAATGTTGTCTGGCGACAATGCGATTTTACCCCAATTATCCGACGACATGGATATACCCAACCTGTCTTCAAGCCACATTTTACTGGTCGAAGACAATGCCATCA
>JABSOG010000525.1 GCA_013216025.1 Algicola sp.
GTCCTTGGTCATCAAAAAAGGATATCCCCACCTAGGGATACCCTTTCTTATTTCCATCAGTTAATACGACTTCCTACCAACTTACTTTTGAGCTATTTCTGCGTGACGGTCTTCAAGTTCAAACCGCTAATCGCTGACCACGCATGTACACTGATATACCAAGTACCCGCTTGTGGGTTGTTCATTTTACACTGCTCAGTGTTAGACGAACTGGTTGAACGGCAGCCGTAATTCTGCTCGCTCGGCTTGGCACCGAAACGTATGTACAGGTCAGCATCACCACTACCACCATTAGTCGTGGCATTAAAGTTCTGCGTACCAGGCGCGACTTCAATGGTGTAGTGCAACCAGTTTTTGGCGTTAGCCGACAGGTTAGTCAAGTTCAAATCAGTACCCACTGAACCCGTTTCATAGTTTAGGCTGATAGCAACATCGGCAAATGAACTGTAACCATTCAAGCCAAAGTGATATTCACCTGCGTTAGGGTTGGCAACAGTGCAAGACTCGTTGTTACCGTTCTTCCAAGGACGACACTCGTAGTTACTTAACGTCGGCTTGGCAGCAAACTGAGTATAAAGATCCGCATCACCCGAACCGCCAGACACGTTCACCACCATGTTTTTGGCATTAGACGGTAAAATAGCTTTGAAATAACGCCACTCACCTTTTGCTGCCGAAACACCCGAGATTGTCTGACCATTTTCAAGCGTATTACCTTGATTCGATTGAACAGTAACATTATTCGTCACAGTGTTAGTCAAACCTGTAGCATCGGTCACCTTCAACTCAACTGTATACGAACCACCTTGTGCATAAGTATGCGATGGGTTGGCATTACTCGCAGACATGCCATCACCAAAGTCCCAGGCGTAATACGAAATATCGCCGTCAGCATCTGTACTGTTGTTGGAAAAGTAAGCAGTTAACGCATTGGTGGTCGCTGTGAACTTGGCCACAGGTGCGTATGGACCACCCGTACCCGGACCTGTTGGAACGCCATTAAAAAACTGACTGACGTTAGGCCAGATGTTAGAGATTTGAACACCTCGGTTAACACGGCCCAAACCATCATTTTTACAACCTCCCCAATGGTGAAGGGCAACAACATTGTTGGTATTGGCGGCCAATACCGGTGAACCAGAACTACCACCGGTGGTATCACATTGATAACCGGCTTGATAATCGCTCATGTTTTTGTTTTTAATTTCACAGTTGCCGCTGTTGGTCAATTGCGATTCAATCGACAACTCTTTTGGCCTACCCGCTCCGTGCTGTGGAATATAAATACGCTCACCAACGACCGGCTCACGAACTTCAAGACCATAATAACCCCAGCCCGAAATAGTATCGAAATCATTTACGGTATAAAGGGTGTAATCTAACTCTTCTTGAGTCTTCAGCATGTTATTGGGTGTGATTTTAGTGATGGTCGCTAAACTGTTGCCACCGCACTGGGTATTGTAATGATTGAACCAAATTTCAGAATTGTTCAGTTCGCCTTGCGTCGATGCACAATGATTATTGGTAAACATACGGTTGTCTGAACCCACACGCCATGTGGTACAAGTATAAGAACTACCATTTTTAGTGGTGATCAAACGGGCCACTGGCTTGGCATGTTGAAATTCAGTCGGATGAGAGTTTTGAAAACACATCACATCTCTACGATTGGTGGTGGTACCACAAGTGTCCAGCAAATGTGTTTCACCAGTCAACTTGTTGTATTCTTCGTTACGCGCCGTGGCGTAACCTTGGGTGATATAATCAACCAAAACTTTGTAACCTTTAACGAGTGGTTGACCATTAGCACCGACCAATCTAATTTTGAGTTTGTCACCTGTGATTGACATGGCAGCAAAGCTGTTAATGCCATCGTCACCCGCTGCACTGTCAAAGGTCATATGGTCGCGATTTTCTACGGCTGCAGTATAACGGTATTTTTCAGTGCCAGTGAGGTTGCTAACCTCAAGATAAGCACCTGGGGGCAAGTTAAACTGTTTAAAGTGCAACTTAATAAAACTGGCACCCATGCGGAACACCGTGGTTTCACCATACTGGTTTAAAGCGCCTTGACTGTTGACACCCAAGCCATTAACTTCGCTCGGAGCAAGGTTCAATTTCATCGGCACTTTGCCACCGATTTTAACCAGTTGAGTGGGCGCATCGGCCAAAGCCGTTGGCAGCGCTTCGGTTTTAGCCTGGACACTGGCGGTTGTAACCACCAAAGCCGAGGCTAAAACGGCAAGCCGTCTATTGTGGATTTTCATTCGTTTATTCCTGATTATTATCGTCTTCATTGCGATGATTATTGTCGATGTTGTTATTGTTGTTAACCATCAATCTTGTATTGTTTTAGACACATCGTTTAAAACGTAATCAGCATATAATCCAAAATCCCAAAGGTCAACCGCCTACAAATCAACACCTTATTGTACATTTCGATACCTTTAAGCTCATTATTTAACCGCCCCACAGTTTAAGTGACAGTTTAGTCGACAGAAATAGAAAAATATAACAGTGACAACGATCCAAAGTTCAAGTCACAAAAGGCCTGCATGATAATCGCATAACTATACACTTTGATACAATAACCGCATTAAGGAACGACAAACTATTTGCAAGAGGCAAAGGACTTGTTGCAAATGCAACAATAGACAATTTTACAGAGCCAAAATCAAGCAAAAATAAATTAATAAAATGCAAAATAAATTAACTTTTATGCACAGGATGCAACTTATTAACCAACAATATAGCTATTTGTTATAACTTATTAGATAAAAATGCTACCACTTGATAACAACATTAGCGCTCAATCAAACTTGAATTCATGGGAATAACCACCATATTTTAAGTCAGTTGCCTTAATACTATCGGACACCGTTTTTATGGAATTGTATTTATCGCTAATCTTGTTTGCCACGTCAGCGTCAATAACGCCCGGCCCCAACAACATCATGATGATGTCATCAGGGCTCAATTTTGGCATCAAAAAGAGCCTGCCTCACCTGTTTGGCATTTGTGTTGGTTTTCCGCTGATGATAATAGTGGTGGGCATGGGTTTTTCGGTGGTCTTTCAAAGATGGCCGATAGTGCACGAAGTGATCAAAATCGTCAGTGTGTTCTACCTGTTATATCTTGCCTGGAAAATCGCAACCTCGGCCCCAGCCAGCCTAGAAAGTGAAAAGAAAAATCCCATTGGTTTTATTCAAGCCGCGTTATTTCAGTGGATCAACCCCAAAGCCTGGGTGATGGCAACGGGCGCAATATCGGCCTATACCTCATTATCGAGCAGCTTTTTCGCACAAGTATTGATCATCGCCTTAGTCTTTTTTGTGCTGGCGTTCCCGTGCGTAGGCGTATGGCTGATGGGCGGCGTGGGCCTTAAACGGTTTTTACAACAAGCCAACTACCAACGGGTGTTTAATGTCAGCATGGCGGTGCTGCTAGTAGCATCTATTGTGCCAACTGGAGTTGAGTTGGTTGAATTGTATTTTGTGTGATTAAAGCAAAGTTCAAGGGGTCAGAGACGTTGAAACTAAACATTTACTTGTAAAATCATAAAGTTAAAATCAAGGGGCCAGAGAGCTTAACTTTAAAACCGTTTTCGCCGCTATTTTTCTGTTGATGGTTATGCATTGTCAATTTATCGGATATATTTGGCCCTCTCTGGCCCCTTGATTTTAAGTTGTTGATTATATTGTTTTTTCCGC
This sequence comes from Algicola sp., assembly GCA_013216025.1. Lineage (GTDB taxonomy): Bacteria > Pseudomonadota > Gammaproteobacteria > Enterobacterales > Alteromonadaceae > JABSOG01. The sequence continues at coordinate 3,711 of JABSOG010000525.1, forward strand.
ATTTCAACGTCTCTGACCCCTTGAACCGTCTGTTTTGGACCCATCCCAACCACCTATGATGACAGATGTACCGGTACTACCTGTATTACTAAATCTTGTGATCTTTGCAGCACCCGTATATTGAGCTGAAATTGAAGAAAAACTGAGTATTAAGCCAATCATTAATATGACTAATTTTATAAATAAAACTCTTTTAGGTAAGAAGAACTATTGAGAAATTATGACCTGCCAAATATGTCGCTAATATTGCAGAATAGGTCGCATTATTATTTTCTAGTGGAATAAATCCACCGCTGGCACAACTACCATCAGTGTGTTTCATCTTGGTAGTTTTAACAGTAACAACATTTTTCAAAGCGCCAGTGAGCAATGATGTATGTATTCTAATACGATCTATATCAGTTGCAGCAATATCCAATACTAGTTGTTCTGAATGTGCCAAACTTGATAATATCAATAAGGGCATTGCCCAAACACTTTTAAACATAACTTCCGCCTCACTCTTTATTAATAATTGCCTCATTCTAACCGTTTTCCCACACGTCACAACTAAGTTCCCTCCACCAACCCAATCACCAAATCCATCACATTGGTCCCAGTAGGCCCGGTAATAAAAATACTCTCACTCTGCCTCAAATACTCCCCCGCATTGGCCTGTTCTAATGCCAACTGGGCACCATTAAACCGATTGAACGTCAAACCATCAACAACCGCCCCGGCGGCATTTGTTGGACCATCGGTACCGTCGGTGCCAGCCACCAATACGGTGATCTGGGGTTTTACAATAAGACCTCTCCCGGCTATTTCTCCGGCCAAAGCCAATGCCAAACTTTGGTTACGACCTCCATTACCCGGGTTTTGGGGCAATTTAATGGTCGGTTCACCGCCAAAAATATAAAGCCCCTTTTTGCCTTCAAGCAATAATGTGGCAATGCGCTTACTCACCCGATAAACATCATCATAAAGCGACTCTTCATTAACGATCACCTCAAGCCCTACCCGCTCAGCTGAATCAGCATTAACAGTATCAACTATTGCCTGCCGGGCAATTTGATTGGTTGCGACCAATTGGGTTTCACAAGTAGCATTCACCCTTTTGCAATCGCCAATACCCGAGCCAATGGTACTGATGTCATCGCCTTGTACGTCTGATATTAATAACACCAAGACCTGTCGTCCCTTAAATCCTTGCAGCAGTTTGCCGTCTTTGATTAAAGACACGGCTTTACGTTTTCGATTGATTTGAGCGATGGTTTTGCCGCTGGCTATCATGTCTTTGGTCAGTGTTTGCCATTGTTCGAGTGATACGTCTTCAGGCAAACACTCAACCACAGCAGAGGCACCGCCGCTGACCAACAGTAATAGACAATCGTTTTTGGCAAGACCATTAACCGTCTCAAGCAGCTTTTGACCAGCCAACAGTGAATTTTGATCGGGTATAGGGTGAGCCGCTTCTAGAGTTGTCACATAGGGCAAAACCAATTCAGCCGCACCATGATGATACTTAGTCACCACCAGCGTCTTTACAGGCCCCACTACTTGCAGCGCCCCCAAGGCCATATCACTGGCCGCTTTACCAACGGCGACAATTTGGTTTGGCTTGAAATCGCTCATCGGCTGCAAAGCATTGATTACCGCCTGCTTGCCCGAGACCGCTTTAATGGCGGCGTCGAATAACGAAATCAGCTGTGCTTTGGCAGTGTTCACGCCTCACAATCTTTTGAAGAGAAAGGCCCTTGTAATCCTTTATCGGCAAACAACGCAAACAAGCGGTTAGCAGTTTTTGTTGCCTGCGCCGCTTTGGTTTGTATCAACTCATCACGTTGCTTATCATCGGGTGTTGCTTCAACCAACGCGCCCCAAAAGGCCGATAATTGTTCTGTCATTGTGGCAATACGATTAAGCTCATCAACGCTCAGTTTGGCCAAATTCTGCGCCGTCACGACACCTACGCCATTCACAGTCAACGATTTGCCATCGGTGTATCCTGGTGGCAAATCGCCTTTAAGATTGACCACTTTTTGATGCTGTATCACCTCAAATATTTGATCAACCGCCTGCTTGGCACCTTCTACCCGCGAATAATGCTCGGTGTCTGCTGCGGCGTGGGGCAACAATTGCATTTTACCAACATGGCTGGGATAAATGTCGAGGTAAGGTAACATCGGGCCGCTGACTTGCCCTGTATGCGGGTCTTTGAACATATCGGCGTCGATGGCGGCAAAGCGAATTTTTCCGCTCGATAATGCCCGGTCCAATGCCTTAATATCGACCAGTTCACCGCGATCATAATTTACCAGTACCGCACCGGCACTCATCACGGCAAATACTTCGTCGTCAATCACGCCTGCA
>JABSOG010000526.1 GCA_013216025.1 Algicola sp.
GGTGGTAGGTCCAAACAAATCGAACGACATCAGACTCTCTTTGCAACCAATAAAACCGCAGTACTGGCGTTCGTTCTATCGCGAAACCGGCTTTGCGCTCTGCCTCTGCTAGTGCTTTAAAACGTCGTTCACAGACTTGCAGTGAATAGGCTTGCCAGTCATAAACCGACCAAGACAGCTTGGCTTCTTTTAAGATCACTTGAACCGGTTTATTGGTTGTTAATCCACCAAACAGACTGCGTAAAACCGGATGGCGAGCAATCGTTGTTTGCCAAGCTTTTTTAAACAATGATTCATCGAGCTTACCGCGAAGTTCATAAGCGGTCTGAACAACGTACGCACCGTCAGCATCCGCCTCTGTGTGAAAGAGTAATCCTTGTTGCAAAGGTGTTAGCGGATAAATTGCCGCAACATTTTTTCTAATATCCATAGTCTACCTTTAGCTTCCTACTATTTGAGTCTGGTGAAATAATTTGGTGTGCAATACCTATGAAATAGGAAATCAAAAATCAATGCTGTCAAAAAGATCTTCCAATTCATCCTGATTTAAATCCGCATCGACAAAATCCTCTGCCTGTAAGCCAATTTCGCTAGGCTCCCCCGTCTGACAAACGGCCATCAAGCGCTGTAAATGCAGATTAAATTGAGATGCCAGGCTGTCGATGGTTGTTTCTAAATGCAGGTTTTTACTGTAGACCCAGTTGATTTTCATCCGCTTATTTTTAACCAGCGCGTTAACACTTAATTTCTGCGTTCTGATTTGTTGTGGATGCGACAAATTGCCTAGGCTTTCCTGTGCAGGTTCAAAAGCAGTCTCTTGAAACGTCTGATCAAACTGCCCCAGATAGTTGAAGCCAACATCTGGCATTTTTTGATGTTGATGGGTAACAGGTGACTCACTTAAAAACTGTAATAAGCCAAAACCTAACCCCAGATTGGGCACCGAGTCTGTTGTCTCTTTGACGTGTAACAGTAGCTGCTCATCACTTTGTAACGCTGTGATGTTGAATAACAGTGGGTATAATGATGTGCACCATCCGACAGTTCGCGTTAAATCCACTTGTTCTGGAAAAGCATTTCTGCCATGACTTTCCATATTGATGGAGATTGCATTTTCACCGCGCCAATGCTGAAGGGTTTGCAAAAAGGCAGCCAGTAGGATATCGGTTATAGCGAATTTGCCTGCCGTAGATGACGATTGCAGCAAAGTATTTGTCTGCTGTTCTGTTAGTTCATAACTCAAACTACTGCTTGAACCCACGGTATTTTCACCGGCTTTATCAACAGGAATGCTGCATTGTCCTTGCAACTGTCGCTGCCAATATTGCCTTTGACTTGCCCACTCATCATTCGCCAACAACGCGTGACATTGATTTGAGTAAGCCTGGTAACTGTCGGTGCGTGGTAACAAAGGTTTGCCAAGGCAAAGTGACTGTAAATCTTCAAGAATAATACGCCAAGACACCCCATCGACAATCAAATGATGAGCAAAAACAATCAGGCGCGACTCACCAGGGGCCAAATGAACTAAAGCAGCGGTCAATAACGGGCCATCACTAAGGTTAAATGTTGATTGTAATTGCTGACAAAAAACGGCGATGCACCCAGCGCCTGATTGCTCAAATTCGAGACTCAAGTCTTTTTCAATAAAGGTGAAGCTAGCCGTTGTTGACGAACCAACAGTTTGTTGCCATTGGTTGCCAGTCTTGGTGTATTGAGCCCGTAAAATATCGTGATGCTGCACAATTTTGTTGAAGGCATCCACCAACTCATCACCGCTAAATTGTTGCTTGAGTCGCAGCGTCACGCCTTGATTAAACCATGAGCGATGTTGTTGTATATCACCAAAAAACCATTGCTGAATAGGGGCAAGCAATACCGGGCCGGTGACAGGCAGGTATTGGCTAGTAGCAGTTTCACGTAACTGGCAAACCGGCGCAACTTCAGCCACGCTCTGATATTCAAAAATCTGTTGAGCGGTGATCTCGACACCTTTTTGTCGACACAAAGACACGGCCTGCAATGCCAAAATGGAATCGCCTCCCCTGTCGAAAAAGTTATCAAAAATACCCAGTTGATTGACCCCTAGGGCTTTTGACCAGCTACTGTGCAGTATCTTTTCTAACGCGTTGCGTGGGGCAATTAAGTCACTCGCTGGCTCTAACTGCTCGATAGAAGGTAAGCGTGAATAATCAACTTTACGATTGGCAGTGTAGGGCATGGCTTCAAGTCGCATGATGGCTGAGGGGACCATGTGTGCGGGGAGTATTGATTTTGCGTGTTCGCGGATGGCATCGAAAGACGTTTCACCGACAAAATAGGCCAACAATCGCGGGTGTTCAGCTTCTTTATCGACAACAACGGCAACTTCACTGACATGTTTGCATTGTTGCAATGTGGCAACAACTTCATCGATTTCAATGCGAAATCCGCGAATTTTAACCTGCTGGTCTTTGCGGCCAATAAACACCAAATTGCCATCTTCTTGCCATCGACCCATGTCGCCGGTTCGATACATGAGCTGTATGTCACCGTGGAATGAAAACTCTGCAAATGTTAAGTTGGTCACTTCGTTTTGACGCCAATAACTACCGGTTACCCCGGCGCCCATAATACAAATCTCGCCAGCAACACCAATGCCACACCATTCATCATATTCGTCGAGTACCACCACATGGCTGTTGGCAATAGGTTTTCCAATGGGCGGATCAAAGGTCAAGTCTGTTGAGCATTCGTAAGCGGTTGCCATCACAGTACATTCAGTTGGCCCATAAGCATTGACAAAGCGCCTGCCTTTAGACCAAAGCTTCGCCAGCTGCGCTGATACTGACTCGGCACCGGTATAAACCAGACGTAAACTGGGTAACTCAGCGGGATTAAGGTGAGGCAATACGGTTGGCAGTAAAATCGCTACGCTAACTTGTTGACGCCACAATTGTGATTGCAATGTCTCCAGCAGTGAATTGCCGCCCTGCTCTTGCGGTAATATCAAGCAGGCGCCACTGGCCAACGCCAGAAAAGTCTCTTTGACAGAGACGTCAAAGCTTAACGAGGCAAACTGTAATACCCGGTCATTGTGGCCAATACCAAAGCACTCAATTTGGTCGACAATCATGTTGCAAAGCCCACCATGGCGAACAGATACGCCTTTTGGTCTGCCTGTGGATCCTGAGGTATAAATCATGTAAGCAGGTAAATCACTGTAGTCGTCGTGTTGTTGCAGCTCTGGTAAAACAGCGATTGTTGCCGATTGTTCAAGCACATCGCTAAGCGTGAGGCTGTCTATAAGCAAAAACAAATCTGCATCTTCGGCAATCAGGTTTTGTCGATTGACAGGATAAGCAGGGTCAATTGGCACATAACTACCACCGGCTTTGAGCACAGCTAACATGACGATAAAAAACTCTGGTGTTCGCGCTAAGCTAATGCCAACTCTGTCGCTTGTCGTTAATCCCCGGTGTTGCAGCCATCTCGCGATTTGCGCTGCTTTGCCATTGAGTTCGCCATAGGTTATTGAGTCTTGCCCTTGCCTGATTGCAACTTGCTCAGGGTGAATCAAAGACTGCGCATGTATTAATCCGTGTATACCCGCTTTGGTCTCAATCTGTCTTTTAGGTCCACTACTGAATTGATGCAACTGTGCTTTATCTTGGGCTGTTAACATCGGTATTGCATGAATTGGTCTGTTGGCCTCGGCCAGTACGCTGTCAATCAGCATCATGTAGTGACCACGCCACCGTGCAATGGTGGTCTTGTCAAATAAGTCGATGTCGTATTCAAGATAACCCTGCAAGTCGGTGTCTGATTGTTGTAGGTTTAACACCAAATCAAAACGTGAACGGTGAGATTGATAGGGTTCACTTTGCAGCTCTATACCCTCCAATTCCCCTGCACTACAGGGCTTGTTTTGCAAAGAGAACAACACTTGAAACAATGGATTGTGCGATAAACTCCGTTCAGGCTGCACGGCTTCGACAACCTGTTCAAAAGGAATGTCCTGATTTTCATAAGCGCCAAGGGTGGTTTCTTTGAGCTTTTGTAAAACCACTAAAAAGTTTTCTGAGGGTTCGACACGATTGCGGATCACTAAAGTCGTGACGAAAAATCCAATCAGACTTTCAAGCTCCAAATGACTTCTATTCGCTACCGGTATACCAACAGCAATATCATTTTGGCCACTGAGTTTCGCCAGCAATACCTGAAATATAGTCAACAACGTCATGTGTAAAGTCACGCCGTGCTGTTGACTGAACTGCAATAGCTGCTGTAACCGCGTTTCATCAATATGCACGGGCATCAAATCGCCTTGAAAACGCTGCTTGGCCGGTCTCGATTGTTTTGTTGGCAGCGGCAATAAGGGCGGCAAACCGTTTAATTGTTGCAACCAGTAGTCTGATTGTTTAGATAAATGCTCAGCATTAAGATTCTTTCTCTGCCAATGGGCATAATCTGCAAACTGCACCGGCAACGTTGAACATACGGGTTCAGACTCATTTAACAGCGCCGTGTAACTTTGCGAGATCTCTTTGATCAGCACGCCCCATGACCAACCATCAAAAACAAGATGATGAAAGGTGATCAACAAAATGCTCTCGTCACTGGCTAGCCACAGCAGCTTTACGCTGACCAGCGGGCCTTTTTCAATATCAAACTCGTGCTGGGCTTGTTGTTTTATCAGTGCGTTTAACCCTTGAGCTGTAACCGATTGCTCAGTGATTGAAAAACTTAACTCATTTTCAATATGCTGAAATGGTTGCCCGTTGTGCTCACGAAAATTTGTTCTTAAAATTTCGTGGCGCTCAATCAGTTGCTTAAATGCCGTCTCTAGCGCTTTTGAGTGAACCACGCCCTTTAAACGAAAAGCACCAGAGATATTGTATAAGTGTTTACTAGGGTTGAGTTGCTGCACAATCCATAAACGATTTTGTTGCAAAGAAAGCGGGATAGTCTCGCTTCGGTCAACCGTAACAATAGGGCAAGTGACCTGTTTTTCATCTAGCTTGGTCTTAATGAGTCGGCTTAACTGAGTTATTTTAGTGGCCGCGAAAAACGCTTTTAAGCTGACGGTCACCCCAAGCTCAGACTGCACAATCGCAATCACTCTTGCGGCCAGTAATGAATGCCCGCCCAGTTGGAAGAAATCGACATCAGTCGTCGGAGGATCTATTTCTAGCACCGTTGCCCATGTTTGTGCGACTAATTGGGTGATTTTATCGTCTGCTAATACTTGCACAGAAGATGGGGCATCTGGCAGAGGTAGCGCCGCTTCATCTATTTTGCCGTTGGGCGTACGGGGAAAGTCAGCTAACTGAATGATTGCGGCGGGTAACATATAGGCAGCAAGTTTGTGCTGTAACGCATCCATTAAGTGTTGTGCTTGTAGTGGCACTTCTTGTGGTGGTGCTTGTTGTAATGTCAGTACCTTTATGTATGCCAATAACAATGACTGTCCTTGATGGCTTATTCCTTGATGAGCAGGCCGTTGACACACATAGGCCGACTCCACGCCTTGCAATGAAACCAAAGCTTGCTCAATTTCTGCCGGTTCTACCCGGTAACCTCGAATCAACATTTGGCGATCGCTGCGACCCAGTATGGTGATGAAACCGTCAACATGCAGCATCCCCTGATCACCAGTGCGATATCCTCTGACGCCAGATTCAGCAACGAAAAACGCCTGATCAGTAGAATGTAGATAACCTTTTGCAATGCCATCGCCCAACACCGCGATTTCACCAATCTCACCAATCCCCGTAGGGTGTCCATCAGGTCTTAAAGGCAATACCTGAGTGCCAGCCAAACCGAAGCCAATAGGCACAAACCCGTCACTTATGGGTGAATCAACAGGGCAATGATAACGAGCCAAACACTGCTGGGTTTCGGTTGTACCGTATAAATTATAAATGTGCGCATCAGACACCCGTTTTAGCTTTTGCACCAAAGACCAGGGCAATGCTTCACCAACACACATAACCATTTTCAATTTAATAAAGCGCTGGGTTTCATCCAATAACATCAGTGATAACATCGCAGGGGGAAAAGTGGCGCTTTCGATGGCGTT
>JABSOG010000527.1:0-3580 GCA_013216025.1 Algicola sp.
GGTGTTTTTACCGCGATTAAAGAGCTGAACAATGCATATGAAAACCAGATTACCCTTGTACACCCCAAGTTTGCTTGATTCGGCCACCCTCGAAGCGATTTTTGTCAAACGTGAGCCATTGCTGCAATCATTACTCGAAGCCCACCAGCTGAGCGTGACCACAGCCAACAAACATTTCTCACTGTTTATAGGCCCTCGGGGCATAGGCAAAACTCACCTGCTGTCGCTGTTTTTTCATCGCCTTGAAGCCGACCCGCTATTGGCCGACAACACCCTGACGGCTTGGTTACGAGAAGAAGAATGGGGCATTGCTGGTTATCTCGACCTACTGATCCACATTCTCAATTCGCTCGATTCAGACAGTTGCTTTGCTGGTCACTTTATTAATCGTGCAGCGCAAATGGACCGCCTATATGAATTAGAAGAAGAAAATGCAATACAGCATGCCGAGCAATTATTGCTGCAATTGGTGGGTGACAAAACCCTGTTATTGATCAGTGAAAACATGGACTTAATATTCGACGGCCTCGATAAAGACGGCCAGCACCAGTTCAGAGCCTTTATACAAAACAGTGCCAAAATCACCATAGTCGCCGCCGCACAAAGCCTATTTACCGGTGTAACCATTCGAACAAGCCCCTTTTACGGCTTTTTCGATATACAACATTTACAACCCCTGTCGATAGACGAAGCGGTTGAACTGCTAATTAATATCGCAGAATTTGATAAAAAACCTGACCTAGTCGCCATGTTAAAAAGCGCAAAGGGTAGGGTAAGAGTGCGGGCACTGCATCACTTGGCCAATGGTAACCCCAGAATCTACGTCACCTTTTCGCAGCTGATACAGGCCGATTCGCTCGATCAATTCACCGATGTTGTATTACAAATGCTCGACGAATTAACCCCCTATTACCAGGCGAAAATGCTACAAATACCGCCGCAGCAACGCAAGCTAGTGCACTTTTTATGTCGCCAGCAAGGTGCTACACAAGTCACTGACATTGCAAAATATACCCACTTAAAACATCAGGCTGCTTCTGCACAACTTAAAAAACTACGCGATAGTGGGTATGTCACCACCACCGCAGTAGGCCGGGCATCATATTATGAAATTGCCGAACCGTTGATGCGGTTGGTGCTTGAGGTAAAAGAAGCCCGGGCAACCCCGGTGCGGTTACTGATTAACTTTTTACGTCATTGGTTTTCGAGCAAAGAGTTGCACCAGTTTGCTGATGATGGACAATGCCGAGTTTTTGGTAAGGTCTGGCTTGGTAAAGAGTTTGTGATGGAGGCGATAGAACTTAACCGAGAGCAGGATTTTTATCCTCAGTTGAAATCTTGTTTTAGTGATTATGTGGCGTCTTTGGCGCAGGGTGACAGCAGTAATTTGGGGTTAATTGCTGAGGATTTGGCTGAGCTTGGAGAGAGTCCTGAGGCTGTTGCAAAAGCGCTGCCGGCAGAGTTAAAGGAAGCGTTAAAAAGTCAATTAGTGACATTATGTGGTGAAGCAAGAGATAGCAATAAAATAGAACCATTTGAAGTGCTTTTAAATAAGTTGGACTTTTTAGTCGAACATCATGCCTATCCAATAATTGATAGCGCAGCGCTTTATATTAATTTGGCATTTCTCCGTAATTGTCATGACCAAATGGATATTGACAGATATCGTCAAATAGCGGCAGCCATCAAATATTTGGAACCCAAAGTTGAAGTTGCTTATAAAACAGAAGATTGGTATCAGGATTTAGGTATATCATTTTGTACTTTTATTCAATTTAACATAGATAACAACCAGTACGATTTTGCTATTTTTATATATCGGGACTTTTTTGAGCTCGCCGAGTCAATGCAAGTAGTCTCTGTCTGGAGGGATGTGGCCAAAATAAGTTCAGTAATATTCTTTAACAACGGTGCTTTTGAACAAAGCGGGCAAATACTCGTCACTTTAGTTGATAGACTTGTACAGCTGGAGGCTGAACTAAATGATGAAGAGTTTGCAACCGGGCTGGCAAATGTGCTGTATTTCAAAAATATGACCCTTAGCTTACTGAATACAGAGCACCAAGAAAAACCCAACCTTGTCACTACCCGCTCACTAGCCGAGAAATATGATACTCGCAATCTATGGTTAACATATGGGTATTGCGCTATCAATTATATGGCTTTTCAAATAACCGATAATCAAGCGAGTAACAAACACTTACAGGAACTTGAAAATATCGCCAGCAAACATCAAGCTTACGAACTGTTGGCGCAGGGCGTAATGGTCCTATGGTCTACCTCTGTAGGTAAAGCCATAAGCTTTAAACAACTGCTTATCAATTGTAAACACGAACAAGGAGCACGGGCACTTGCCGAATCGACAGCAAACATTTTCTACAGCCTATCTGTGCATCCTAGTGAAGGTCAACGCACCAACAACACATTGCTATGGCAAAAACTTTCCGACGAAAAACTACAAGATCAGTTTGTAACAGGTGTCACCCAAGCAGGAGCTGAAATTGTAAGAGACAAACCACAACAATTCTCCCAATGGTTCGATAACCTACAACCACTATTAAAAGAAACCCCACAACTACTCCACAGCTTGTATATTTTAACCGCCATCAAAAACTATCTAGACAACGAGAACGACGAAAGTAAGTTGCTGGTTTTACAAAAAGAAGAGCGGGCCTTAATTCGTGAAAGTTTGGGTTTGACCCCAAGCGCTACCACGTAATATGCATTCAATATGCGGCATGTCATAACAAAACATGTCGCGCACAGAGTGCACGCTACGGTAAGGAATGATCTAAGTATCAAAACGTCACCAAAAGAATCAATTTATAGCACGAAAACTCACCAGTTAATCGAAACTGACTAAAACCGGTTTTGCATTTCGAAAGGGCACCTAAATCCAATAAAGCCGTGGGTTTAACGCCATCATCACGCTCTTTTTCACTTTTAACCTCACGACAAAACCCCCAAACGAAAATATAACCCATAACAAAAAAGTATAAAAACCAAGGTGTTGCGCTCTTCCCTTAACCCGCCCCAAATGGAATATTACGCTGCGTACAAAAACATCTATTTTAAGCGCCACTAATTAGCATCGCTAATAACAACACAAAATAACAAGAAGAGAGCAGCATGAAATTACACAAAACCCTATGGCTTAAACCGCTGGCACTATGTTTGTGCTTTGGCGCAAATGGCCAAGCTAACAGCACTAATCAAGTCAACAGCACCGAACTGGCACCTTTTCATGGTGCGCTCGACAAACAAACCGACCAATCTCGTTATATCGTTTTACTCAAAGCCAAGAGCATTCAACGTTTTAGCGATGTGTCGATGGACCGTAAAAGTCGTATTCAAGCCCGAGCGAAGCAACTGGGAAAACTACCTGGGCTCAAGGTCGAAAAATCATTTTTGGCCTTGCCCGGTTTTATCGCAGCCGCTAACAAAGCCACCATCAAACAATTAAGAGCGCATCCAGACGTTAAACTGGTGCAGTTGATCAGCCAATATTATTTGCCCGCATTACCGCCCGAACCCAAACAACTGTTTGCTGATCAAGGTGGCGCAACCTGGGGCATTGACC
>JABSOG010000527.1:3590-6050 GCA_013216025.1 Algicola sp.
AGACCAACGATCTTTACCGCTCAATTCAAATTATCATTACGACTATGAAGGGCAGGGCGTTAACGTTTACGTGATGGATACCGGCATAAATGCCGAGCACAGCGAATTTGGCGGACGGGTAAAAAGCCAGTGGAATTTCTATCACGACAACGCTGACACGTCTGATTGTCAGGGGCACGGCACCCATGTTGCCGGCACTATCGGCGGCAGCACCTACGGTATTGCCAAACAGGCGATTTTGCATTCAGTGAAAGTGTACGGCTGCGCGGGCGAACCAGCGACAGAAGACCAAGTGGTCATAGCAATGGACTGGGTAGCTGCCAATGCCGTATTACCAGCGGTTGCCAATTTGAGCCTGTCGGTCGAAAAAATTGACCCGGCGATGGATGCGGCAGTTCAACAGGCGGTCAGCAACGGCGTGATAGTCGTGGTTGCTGCGGGCAACGACAATGACAATGCTTGTAATCGCTCGCCGGGGCGCGAACCTTTGGCCATCACTGTTGGCTCAACAACCCGCGAAGACAGACGTTCAGGCTTTTCAAACTACGGTAGCTGCGTTGATATCTTTGCCCCGGGTTCGAGCGTCAAATCGGCTTGGCATACGTCAAATTCGGCGACCAACACCATCAGCGGCACATCGATGGCAACGCCGCATGTCGCAGGTATTGTGGCGCTTTATTTGGCTGAAAATCCCAATATGACACCAGCCGAGGTTGAGCAAAAACTGTTAAGCAAAGCCACAATCAACAAACTGTCAGGCTTGAAAGCCAACGATCCAAATCTGTTGGCTTATGCCTTGAATGACGATGTCGTCGAACCGACTGTGACAGAATTAATCGACGGGCAAGCACTGACGATTAGTGGTGGCAATAAATCGAGTCAATTTTACAAGATAACCGTACCGCAAGACTCTGCATCATTAACCTTCACCAGCGCAGGCAACAATGGAGACCTAGATTTGTACGCCAAGTTTGGCAGCAAACCCTCCACCGAAAGCTTTGAATGTAAGTCGACTAGTTCAAACAGCAATGAAAGCTGCGTGTTGAATCAAGTGCAAAGTGGCGACTACTACCTGCAAGCCTTCGGATATTCGGCCTATTCAGATGTCACCTTGACGGCAACGGTGACACCAAACGGCACGGGCGAAGGCGAAACCTATCAAGGTACGTTAACCGGCAAAGATGATGTCGACAATCACCCCAACGACAAATGGTTTCAATATGATGGCGGCACCATAAAGCTCGAATTGACCGGCCCACAAGGCACCGATTTTGATTTACAGCTGATGAAATGGAATGGCCAATGGCAAGAAGTGGCAAAATCGACTTCGTCGACGTCGGTTGAACAAATCAGCTATGTCGCGACCAGTGGTTATTATCAAATCAAAGTTAGCTCTTACAGTGGCAGCGGTGACTATACGCTGACTTTGGTTAAGTAATTACGCCGCGGGTGCTTAATTGAGGGGGGAGGTGCGTGTCACCCACCCCGCGCACATCTAAATCCAATAGAAGGCGACTTGGTGCTGCGCGACACTTTCAACTCAACATAAGCCCGGCCAAATATCTTCCAGTCAAACAACTCGCTGCCGCCCTTAACAATGGCGGTATCGCTGCCGACCACAAAGGTCGATGTCCACTCGCTGACATCTTTGGTTAGGCCCAAGATATTTTCAGGCGTTCTATCTGAGTCTGCTCTATTTAGCCCAGTGTTATTGAGCAAGTCATTACCCCACGAATAGATTCGGCCATCGTGGCTTTTGGCGGCTCTTTCCCACTCGGTGGTAAACGGCAGGCGCTTGTTGTTCACGCTGCAATAGGCAAACGCATCCCACCAACTGACGCCGGTTACCGGGCTCATTTTTTGCGGCTGTTTTAACTGTTTGTCCCAACCTAGTGGTTGGCGGTTATGTGTTTTGGGCTGCTCAGGGTGGCTGTGTAAATCACTGCTTGAGGTTAAAAATGATTCATACTGGGCGATTGACACCTCTTTAGTATCAAGCCAAAAACCTTTCACGGTTTTAGTCTCGGGTGGTTTGCCAAGCAAGTATTGGGCAAATCCCATAGCATTTTCGCGAAGCAGTTCGGTGCTCGATTGCGATTTTTCGGGCCCCAGTTGATAGGTTTTTTGTGGTAGCTCACACAGTTCATCTGGAAAAATCAGTCCGCCACCTGCATGTACTCTATTGTGTTCGTTGATTAAATCAAACTGCTGTGCACCAAGGTGAGCGCGGGTTTGCCAACACTCAACCCCATTTCGGTTGACCGTTGCAGGCATTGCTGGGTGCAATAAAAATGTCGGTGTTTTGACTTCATAAACACACCTAAAACCAAAGTCGTTGCCGATAGAGTCGGGGGCACTATAAAAACGTTTGAACGGATGGAAAGCCTTTAAGTCATTGGTTTCGCCATACTGCTTGTACGAATAACCCATCAGCAAATGACGCTGGTCCAGCGGTTGCAC
>JABSOG010000528.1 GCA_013216025.1 Algicola sp.
TACCCCCGCGATTGTTAAAACCGGAGACTTTTTGGTTGAAGAGTTATCTACAGAAGGTTCGGTTAACGGGGTTTACAACTTCAAAATCACTGGAACTGAAATCCATAATCCAATCAACAAATTAACCGTGTCAACAGGTAGCGCATCACAGAGTCATTCATTTAGGGTCAATCCGCTGACTGTGACCTTTGGCCCGATGTCAACCAGCCAGTTTGTTGGAGAATCGGACTCTGTGACTGTTACCGTAACCGATTACACCGGTAGTGCGGTACCGGGGATTAATGTCAGTACTTATTCTAGCTACGGTATCATCGAACAAAATGAACTGGAAACCAACAGTGCTGGTGAGGTGGTGATTAAGTTTATCAATCCACAATCTCATGGTGCTGCTACATTGAAGGCAATGGTTGGTTTGGCAGGTTCTGCATCACTGGATTATACGGTTGGTTATCATACCGGAATCGATAAAAGCGGTGTGGACTCGCAAAATGGTATGCTCATTGGTGATACTGATGCTGACGGGCTGGTGGGTTATGAACGTTTTGACGGCACCACAATTGGCATGGATTTCAAAACCAGTACGCAGGTGATGGTCAAGGGTAATGCCGATGAAGTGGTCAGCGTATCACTGGGTGGCCTGTCCAACCCAAATATAGAACCTGTTGCCGCTTATTATATGAATTGGTCTGATGAGCGCAGCGTGGCCAATTCGGTGATTGCCGAGGATGAAGTGGGGCTTAATCATGGCCAGCTTACCAATGTTTCGGTGGCCAAAAGCAACCTCAACAAGGTCGGTTACAGTTACTATTTTAATAAGTCCATCAAAGATGATCGGGATGTATTGGTCGGCAGCAAACTTTTTGTGCCGGATGATCAAGCATTCAGGTTGAGTCAGAATGTTGGTTTCAGGGTAGAGATTAACCCGTCTGCAACCGGGGGTAGTCTGGTCAAGCATTATGATGCCCAAAGTCTGGTTTTGGCCGAAGATGGCCGTTTGAAATATACCATCAATACAGATAGTGGCAACTTTGACGTTTACTCAGATGTAATTGAACTCAATCAATGGCAAACCGTGGTTGGCCGATACTATCAGGGCAAATTGGAATTGACGGTAGATGACCAGACATTTACCACCACCGGGGTCAGTGGTAATTTGGTTTATGGCACACCGGATGATGAATCCGGTTTATATCTTGGGCAAAACTACACGGGGTTGCTCAACGATTTTCGCTGGTATGACTGGACATCACAACCCTTGTTGGCATTGCCGAATGGCGCGTCACAGATGGACGTGACTATTGGCAGCAATGGTGAAACCCTGATTGACATATCCAGCAAAGGCAACCTCAATAGTGCACAGCCTGACAGTCAACTGAAAACCTTGCCGGTCACAGTGCACAGCAATGGCCTGTCGGCGCTGGTGTCGGTGATGTCTCAGCCTGCTTATGCTGAGGTTGCCAGTTTATATCTTGATACCTTGTACGGCGGCGCACCACCGGTGAAGTTGTCTGGGCTCACTTTTAACGATTCCTCGGGCGTTCTTTATGCCGCCAATAGCTCTACAGGTTCGTCTGGTCGCAAGTTCTTTTTCATTGAAGATGCCCAAGCGTTTGATTTTGATTTTTCACTGTCGGATCTTTGGGATGGTGCCGTGGCCACGGTTAACTTTTTGGTGCCGTATCAGGACTTTGGTATTCTGATTGATCAGATAGGTTATTTGGTCACTGGCAGTGACGAATTTAGTGCCACCAAAATGTCTTTTGCAGCACTTGGCGTGTCAACGGTGATCCCCTTGATGAAACCCTTAAAACCGCTGCTAAAACCGATCCAGCGGTTTATCACCAAATACGGCGATAAACCGGTGATAAGAGCGCTGGCCGGGGTGTTGGGTGGTGCGGTAAAACAGGCAGTGAAACAGCGAAAATTGACCAAACTGCTCAAGCTCGCGCCCTTCTTGATGATCCTTGGTGAAATTGCCACTTCCCCTGATTCTGTTGCGGCGCTGGATGCTTTTGTCAGCTCAGTAGACAGCACGGATGATCTTTGGGCGTGGATTAACTACTTTAATTTGCCTGCGGTGGGTTGGGAAGGCGAGGGCATTCCCGAGGTGGCTGTTTCGGCCAGTGGCGGCAGCACTGCGGCAGTTAATCATGCTCAGGGCGTTCCTGTAGCGTATGCTGCCAGTAGGATAACCCTTGTCAGAGTCGTTGGTGCCAAGATTGCCAAAATCATTGTCGATCTTGCCAACCGCAATGGCAAGAAATATTGGCAGCGACCAAAAGACATACCAAAGATGTTAAAAGAAGTGAATAAAAGTGCCAAAAAAGCGTCTCCCAATGGTATTCGCAAATATATTTTTAAGACTCAATTTTTAGTCACCATGGCTGCATTAACCAGAGTCGGGTTTGCCAAGGTCAAAGGTTTTCTTAAAGGGGAAAAAAGCGATCGTGTTAGTAAACCAGTATTGTTTGGTAGTATCGCCTACATAGAAAACGCATTGTATGATGGTTCAATCCCTGAAAATGGACCTGATGGTAGTGATAACGCACTTGAACTTTATGGTTTGTATGGCACATCATTTGTTGGTTTTGCCAATGCACGTCATGGTGCCCGTTTTCATTTGGTGATGGTTGCGTACTCTGTGCTGATGAATAAGTTTGAAAGTGGCTTGCCGGTAAAGGGCATTGAGACAGTCAGACCTGTTGATTATTATGCTTCTATATCTGACAGAGATAGCAACAAAAAGATGGGGGTAATTGCCTATAAAAGGACTGTTGATATAGTGCTTGGTGATGACCAAAATGAGATTTGGATGGAAACTAAATCTTTGCGTAAACCAACAGCGGCTGGAAAAAGTGCGTTTTTACAGCGATTTTCGGCCAAGAAAATCGATGCAAAAAAATCCCCTTATCATCGACAGTTTTTTGCTGACAGAGTGGGGAAAGCGCAAACTCCGGATGGCAATGATCGCTATGAGTGGTGGTTTCAAGACTTTAAAGACAAACAGCAGCCCGCTGTTTTAGGACTGGGCTCGGCAGAATTGAAACAGTACAAAATAAGGGAAAAACTGTGTGCTAATCCTAAATCACCCATAAAGGCAATCGAAGGCAGTTTGGATTTGATATCGGGTGGGGTCGCAGCAGCCAGGAAAGTTTGTGAATTACAGGCCAAACTTGGTGTATTGCCATTTTCTGCTGTTTCAATTGGCCTAAAACTCATTCAACACAGGGTCATTGAAGAAGTGCCGATCATCGATTTATAAGAGAGAAATAAATATGACACCGTGGGCTATTAAAGATAAGCAGTGGTTAAAAACAAGACGCGAAGAGTGGGTTACTATTCGCAATAATCTTGCAACAACAACTCTTTTGGTAAAAGAAATCAAACAGCTGGAGAGATATTTCTTACGCGGTAAAGATGAAGAACAGATATTGTTGATTTTCAGGCTGTGGTTTCATCCTGATGATAGTGTTGAAAATTGGAATGATATGAGCGCTAATGTAACTGCACGTGATTTTATACAATCCTGTTTGTTTTATAGACGAAACGCAATTGCGCCCACCATTCTAAATGAAGGCATGGCAGAGTATGGTTTTATGGGGGGTAAAGAACAACGTATTCTTGATTTTTTGTATCGTGGTGCTAATGAGGATGGAAACTATCAATTTGACTGTGGCAACATCGTTAAAGCATATCAAGTCAAACTGAATTTTGCCGCTTTGATGTTCAATCTCAATGCCTGGATCCGTACTGATGAACCCAATCGACATTCTCCCATCCAATATATGGTAGAAGACTGGTATGACTTAAGGTCTGAGGCTATCGGTGGTGACAGACGTTTTGTTAATTTTTTGAAGTTGATACTGGTAAGAGTAAAAAAAGATATTGCTTTGGCTGAAAAATTTGATTTGCCGGCATACGACGAAATAGTAGAGAATATAGAAAATTACCAATTGGCCACAGCACAGCAACTATTTGATATTCTTGAACAGCGTGAATTTCCCAGCGAACTGGTGCCAATCTGGCAAGAGATAAAACAACAAGCAGTTTCGTAGTTTTATCAAAGCGTGTTGTCGTATAAAAATACCTTAAAATGGCTGCTGATTGTTCCAGCCATGCTGCTGTTACCGGGCAGCGCTTACATCAGTGCCTCAAGGCCACGACGCTTGCTGTTATACATTGCGATAATGGTGGTAGTGACAGTTGGTTCTGTATTGTCACGAATAATATTGACGCCTACCGGGTTGTTGGCTTTTGTAGTATGCAGTTTGGCTATCTACGCCTGTGGCTTGATTGATGGCTGCCGGGTCCTCAAAGAAAAGGCCGCACTTAAGCCAGGCCGTATCACCTTGTATGGCGTTGTTTATCTGTTGATACTGTTCCTCCTGATTTATTTCAGAGCAACCCTGCTGGGGCTGAATATCTATTCCATCCCTTCCAATTCTATGTATCCCACCTTTGAAAAAGGCGACTATATCTTGGTAGACAGTTGGCTGAACAGCATTGATTTGGCCCATGATGATATTATTGTCTTCAATAAAAACAAAGATATAAAAACCTACGTTAAACGATTAGTCGGGTTATCCGGCGAAACCGTGATGATCCGTAAAGGCGTGCTGTGGATTGATGAGGTTGAAAAGTCGCAACCCTGGGTGAAAAAATCACTGAATAAAACGGCCATATCAACGACCTTCAAAGCCAGGACAATCAAGCAGGGCAGGGTATTTGTGCTGGGGGATAATCGCGATCACAGCTTTGACAGCCGCCATTTTGGCAGTGTCTATGTTAAGAATATCAAGGGTAGAGTGGTGATGATTTTTGCTACCCATCTTCCCTGACAAACTCCAAAACTATCACCGGATAGACCGCAAAATCATAATCTGTATCGGCAATGGCCAAGCCGTCGAACAGCGCTTTGTGGCCACCAAACAAGGCTTCAAATGTCGAGACCAGCAGTGACTTGCCAAACCGGCGGGGCCGCGACAAAAAATAGACTTTTCCTGTACTGACCAAATCGAAAACTAACGCGGTTTTATCGACATAAAGATAGTTTTCTTCGCGTATTTCTGAAAAGGTTTGGATACCTAGCGGATACCTGCAACTTAATCTCAGATGTTTTAGCTTTTTGCTGGTTCTTAATGTTGAATTACTCTATTCATACCCTATATACAGGAAGTAACTATTTTAAAAGAGTAATGAATGGCTGCGATGCCTTGTTAGTAATAATCGGCAACAATAATCACAATAGTCCGTGGATAAATCGTGAGGTAGAATTGGGTATCTCTAAAAACTTGCCTATAGTGGTTACGCAGTTACCCAATACGACAGGCGGAATACCCAATAAGTTACGTGGTATGCGATATAGGGAAGTGGATTGGGATGATGTTGACCTTGCTTACGAATTATCTATGCTTTAACAATAAATGGTCAGTCAGTAAAGACTTATTGTTGCTTGTTAAGTACGGGGTCAAACGATTTGTCCCCCCAGTTTTTGAGTGCTGCATATTGATTCATGACCCCTTATTTAAATCCACTTGACAACCCAACAAGACCAAAAGTTATCACCATAAAGCGTGACAATTCATTCCCTAACCCAGAACACTTTACTTAACCCTATTGCACCATTTATCACCCCTGACATACTAATAAATGCCCAGTACAGCCCATTTTACGCTTAAACACTCAAAAAATGGCAAACTAATCCTATAACACCCTGATTTTCTGTGTATTTTGTAACGAAGTGTTTGCAGAAATCCTGTCACCAAGATAGACTAGCCGCGCTAGTTCTGCCCGCCCTTTTTAGGGAGGGGTTTTCTGTGATTAATAAAAAAAAGTATTTAAAACTTATGCCCATTTTTCGTTCAATTTCTCCCGTTCGGCTGTTTTGTACACTATGTCTTTTTAGCCTGTCGATTAGTGCGTCGGCGAATGTCACCGTGGATATTCGCGCCAATCAAATTTTGACCACGCCAATGAACGGGGTCTCGTATACGGCGGCCATCGATAATTGTCAAAATATTCATGGCCGCCGTATACGAGACCCCG
>JABSOG010000052.1 GCA_013216025.1 Algicola sp.
TCTTGTTTGACATTGTTCACCTCTGTTTGCGATTCTACCCGCTTAGTGAGGTGTCTAAAAGTACTGGGGCGGATCATAGAGTTAAAGGAAGATTTATGACCTGACCCCGGTTTTATCTGAGCTTTAGAGGCCTTTAATAGCCATATCTCCAACAATGGGTTTCAACTGTTGTACAAGAGACTTGATTGCCTGCTGCACATTTTTGATCCAAGAAATAACAGTCTTCTGAAGATGGACGAGCGTGTGCGCTAAATACCACACTGCTCAGGCTCATGCCCATACCTACAACCAATAGTGCTTTTTTTAATTTTGATACTTTCATTATTCTTATCCTTATGTACGTTTTATGTTTCTTCCCGGCTGCGCCGAGGTTTATTACCAATAATCACTTTGGGTGTGTATCAGTAACATTATGTTATCACTAACAATTTACCGAAACTACCACGATTAGGACAAACCGATAATAATGGCTGAAAACTTACAGCCGCAGTCTGATTTTTGTTATAGAGGTCTGATGGGTGTTTCTGTAATAGAATTTATTGAATGTTCTAACATCAATTATAAAGAGCAACCATAGCGGTCAGTTACATTCATTGGAGACTAAATTACCATCAAATTTCACAAAGCCCAGTCATCTGCTGCTCAGGGCAGTGGTAAATTTGAACCTCACTGCCTTATGCTGAAATTTTGTTAATTTGGTTAAAAAATAACTAAAATTGTTACGAACCTTTACAAAATGTTTAATGCAGTATAGACTGATTGTGTTTGAATAACTGGATGAAAAATATACCACGCAACAACTTAGAATAGTCATTCTATGTTGTGTTTAGTTTGCTTTGTGTGGGTAATTATTGATGTATCAATGGAGTTTGGCCTAATTGCTAGTTGCTGTTTAACTTGCGATTGGCTGCGATCCCTTCTTGCTAACACCAATCTCTTCAATTCATTTCAGTTACAAATTCGCAATTACAAATTATCAACGAAAAAAAGGGAGCATTGGATGTCTGTCCAACCTGTCCTGACACTTGACTCTGTGAGCAAAGCCTTTAAGTGTGGCGATAACATGGTCAATGTTTTAAAAAACGTCAACTTGACCGTAAATAGCGGTGAGTATGTCGGTATAGAGGGCCCTTCGGGAAGTGGCAAGTCAACACTACTGTCGTTGCTTGGATTGATGGATATACCCACTGATGGCGCTCTAAGTATTTTGGGAAAACGTACCGAATCACTAGATTACAATGCCAGAGCCAAGATAAGAAATCAACATATCGGGTTTGTTTTTCAATCGTTTAATCTGATAGATGAGCACAGCGTATTGGAAAACGTTATGTTGCCGCTGCGATACAGCGACAAACAGCAAAAAGTTGAAGCAAAGCAATGGTGTGAATTCTTGATAGAAAAAGTTGGACTAAAAGATAAAGCTGGATTTTTGCCTTACCAATTAAGTGGTGGACAACAGCAACGAGTTGCTTTTGCAAGAGCACTCAGTAATAAGCCAACCATGATTTTGGCTGATGAACCCACGGGAAATCTAGATTCAGCCAATGGTGAATCAATTATGAACCTGCTGCAGGAAGAGAATGACAATGGCTGTAGTATTATGCTGGTCACACATGACCACCGATTCGCTAAATGCGCCAGTAGAAGATTAAGTTTGTTTGACGGCGAATTGCAATAAGCGATTCCCTGACAGCCAAGTAATATTAGAGTTTTGGTATAAAAGCGAACGCTTTTTTACTTAATAGTGAGAGCCCAAAAGGGTTTATGATTGTAACTGAGGAAGAAAAGATGAATTTGAAGAAATTTTTGTTGGTATGTACAGCCGTAGCATGTACGTTTACGGGGGGCGTTATTGCTCAGCCAAAAGATTCGTGCAAAGTTTGTGCAACTACTTGTGATTCTAGTGGCTGTACCAAAAGCTGTAGACCTGTTGATGATTCGCTTTGTGCAGAGCTTTAAACTTTAAAGTTTATCGGATCAAGCCCCGTCTGAATGTCTTGTGACGGGGTTATTACAGTTCAATAAGATTTGTTGGAAAGGATGTATATGAAATTAAAAGCGGCTTTAGTCAGTTTGTTAAGTCTAGCCTTGGTCGCCTGTGGCAGCCAAAATGAATCTAAGTTGGTAGAGGAACTCAAGCTGCCTCGCGCCAAATTGGCTACTTTGAAAATGGACCTTTTTCCGCAGATTTTTATGCTCGATACCGCTGGAAAAGTGGTTTTTCATCAAACCGGTATAATGACCGAAGAAGAGCTTGAAGCGGCACTGACACTGAGCACATCGCCATTACCAAATACCCCAGAATTTACCCGGATTGAATCGTTTGCCAAGGAACAGTTTAATGATATTCAGGATAAAACCCTGATCATGACTTTTGCCATCGCTGATTGCCCTCCTTGCGATACCATTAAAAATGGCATAGTGGAACAAATAAGACCTAATAAAGAGTCGATTCATTTTGTCGAAATACAGCCTGCTGGTAAACAAAACGGGTATATGAAAACATCCGGCTAATGGATAGGCAAATTGAACATAAACATCGACTACAGTTTTTTGCGCCGGCGCTTCCACAAGCGCGCCATATTGATGAGTTATCTTGTGTTGTTACTGGCTGTAAGCATCGCTTTTACAGCTTCAACAACGGTTATCTATAAACACTTGAACCAAACCCACTACCAAAATATTGATAAAGCCGAGAATATCGTTAGTCTTGGTATTGTTAACAGGAAAGGTTTGTTTAGTGCTTTGAACAAAAATCAATTTGATAGCATTATCGAAAACAGCCCATTTTTCAACGGCCTGTTTAACGTAACGCCTGTAAGTGCCAATATCGAATTTCAAGGCAACAAAGAAAAATTGCAAGGTGAGCTTGTTGACTCCGAATTTTTCAACGGTTTAAACCTTGATATTGAAACTGGGCGGGCTTTTAGTGTTGCGGAATATCAACGTGCCAATAAAGTTCCTCGGGTGATGGTGTCTGCTGCCTTGGCAAAATCCTATTTTGGTAGTGTTGCTGATGCGTTAGGGCAATTTATTAAAATTGATGACCAATCGTATGACGTCATTGGTGTGGTTGATAAACGTTTTAATGGGCTGTCGAAGAACAATGTCTCTTTTTGGCTGCCATCCAGTCATTATCACCTTATTTTTGGCGAAAAATTTAGCAGCAGTATTCAATGGAATGTAGTTTTGCCGTTTACTTATTCTGCGGCCGTAACCGTTGACCATTGGACGACCCATGATTTTCGAAAATTCAACCACCGGCTGACACAAATTGTCCGCAGTACCAAACATATTGGGCAACAGGATAAAGTTATCGTGTTCGATGGCTTGAGTTTGGACCCCTTGAATAGTGAAAAACAAAGAAAGCAAATGTTGATTCTGATGGTTGCGGCAATCTCAATTTTGGTTGTTGTGTTGCTTAATATCGGGCGCTATTGGAATGCTGATTTGATATCAAGAAAAAACGAAATTACCACAAGATGTGCGCTTGGCGCGAGCAAGGCAAACCTGTTGACGTTGTTGCAGCTTGAAACCGGCCTGTTTTTATTGTTGGCTTTTGCTGTTTCATTTGTTATCTATCCCTTTTTACATCGTCTTATCTCGACAACTGTTGGCGAGCATTTAGTTCATGTGGATTTATCCGGGGGGCTAATTACCTTGTTGGCAGTCAATGCCGCGGCCATAACTTTGTGTGCTGTTGTATTAAGTACACTTAACTGGTTGATGTTGAGGCGTTTCTGGTTGGCTTTAACAGCCGAGGTAAACGCGGGCGTTTGGCAATATATCTGTAAAAACGGCTTATTGATCATGCAATTGGCTTTCAGTATTTGTGCCCTGTATTATGTCGCGCAAATGTCTTTTGTTTATAATGAATTGGCTAAAACCGATTTGGGTTATAAAACTGAGAACGTCAGCGTAATGCATATGGAACAGACCAATCAAACAGTCGATTACCCGGTTAATGCGCTGATGTTCAATACTAAAAATGAACTAATGACACAGCCTCAAATCCTGGACGTGGCCTTTGCTTCTTTTGTTCCTTTATACACTGAATTGTCTACCTCACCATTTTCGCCAGTGAATAACAGTGAAAAAACGAAAATGTTTTCAATAGCAGCTGTCAGTGCTAACTTTTTTGATACACTTGATATCAAATTTCTATCCGGTAGAACGTTTGCTGCGTCAGAGCAAGATGTCGTCATTGTCAATCAGGCATATGCCGATGAATACCTGACACCGGACACCGCGGTTTCCAGAGTTTTTCGAGAACTTTCACTTAACAGCCACAAACCGGATGGTACGACAATAAGGCGGGTGTTGATGAAACCCATGACGATTGTCGGTATCGTCAATGATACCGCTTTTGTTTCTTTGCGGACGCCGGTAGAACCCATTATCTATATGCCTTTGAATGATACCAGTGAAATGAATGGAATTATTATTGCTTCAAACGGACCTGTCAAACCCTCTGGTATGGCAATGCTCAACGAGTTGGTTGAACAGCATTTGCCGTCTGGCAGCGAAATTCAAGAGTCGCTAAACCTTAAACAATTGGAAAACGTTGATTTTCGTCAATCATTCAAAACCATGCCCGTTTTCTTTCTGGCCGCAGTGTTCGCTATCATACTGACATTTTCAGGCACTCAGTCATCAGCGTTGCAGTTCATTACACTGCGCCAGCGAGCCATTGCGATATTGATTGCAGTCGGTGCAAGTAAAAGCGACATTAATATTTATGTCATTCGTTATTTGGGCAGTACATTGTTGGCCAGTTTATTATTGTCTTTTATTTTGGTCGGTGGGTTGAGTTCGTCATTGCTTGAGTCGAGCAATCTGATCAGAGGTGTCGACCTTAGTGCATTGTGTATCGCAGTTGCAATTGTCTTGGTTATTTTTGTTTTGTCACTGATTTATCCGCTTAAATTACTTAGATCTGTCCAACCTTGGGCAATATTAAAAAAGGAATAGTGTAAATGAAAATGAAAACATTTTTAGAGTTTTTGATTATTGGGCTTATTTGTGCCGGTGGTGGTTATGGTTATACCGTTTGGCAAAACAGCAGCGATGTGGATTTTGACGTTCAGACAGGGGATTATAGTGAATATGGCATAAATGAAACAAATAACATTGTCATATATACCCGCGATGGCTGCCCTGCCTGTAAAGAACTGAAGGAATACCTGAGTGAGCGGCAAGTAACGTACCATGAGGTTGTGACTAACAAAGATGAGGCTGGAAGAGCAAAATTAACTGAACTTGGATTTAATTTCGTCCCTGTTGTTATCGTGCAAAACACCCTGATCCCAGGGTTTCAGCAAGAAGAACTCGACAAGGCTTTGGCATTACTAAAGTAGTCAATTTATATACGCAACGTTTTTTAAAGAACACAGGACGGTTAAGATGTTAAAAATGATGCGCACTAACAAGAAGGTGCTGTTGGCGCTGGTGATTACGGTGCTGACAGCAGTTTATGTGCTCTCGATTGATGACTATTATGTCGTGGAATATGATTCCCTTTGGATTGATAAAGTTGAAAGTGGAGATTTGGAGCAGGTGGTGCTGGGGCTTGGCAAGTTAAAAGCCAAAACAACCGTTTTCGTTACCGTGTCGCAAAAAGGCATCGTCAGGGAAATTAACGTTCAACCCGGGTCTTTGGTCCACAAAGGCGATATTCTGTATCGGTTATCTGACGATGAGATTGAAAACCGTTTGATTGAGGTTGAACATGACTTGGCTTATGCGCACGCCGAATTGTATGAGCTGAAATTATCGTCCAAACATGATCAAATCAGCCGTAATGCTGCGCTGAATAAAGCGGAAGTCACTTATGAAATGGCTCAGCTTGAAGCGGGTGCCAATAAAGAGTTGTTCGATAAAGGCACGGTTTCGCAGTTTACCTATAAAGTCGCTGAGTTGAAGGTCAAAGAGGCACGGGACAATTATGAGTCACTCAACGCAACCATCGCTTCGATGGCTCAATTGTACAAGGCAAGAGAAACGCTGGTGCAATCAAAAGTGAAAAGGGCCGAACAAAAATATAACAATGTGTTGAGTCAAAAAAACAATCTGCAAGTGCTTGCGCCTATTGATGGCACCGTCGAAAATGTTGACGTTCAATTGGGGGAGTTGGCCACCTTGGGTAAAGTGCTTTCAAGAATATCTGATTTGACCGACATGGAGGCTCACCTGGATATCGCACAAGCTCAGATATCCCAGGTTAAGCAGGGCCTGATGGTTGAATTGAAAAGTAACGCAGGCACGGTCAAAGGTGTGGTCAAACTCGTTGAGCCTTTAGTTAAAAATGGCTTTGCCAAGGCGATAGTTGCACTTAGTGAGCAGCAATTGGATTGGCTTATTCCCGACTTGGACTTGGAAGCCAGTATTACCACCAACTCATTAAAGGCAGTCAATTATTTGCGTATACCCGCAAAGGTCGTTTCAAACAGAACACAATTTGTTTACAAGGTGGATAAAAATAAACAGTTTGCCCGTCGCATTGAAGTCAAATTTGGTGATAAAAACCTTAAATATATCCAAGTGGTCAATGGGCTTAGTGTCAATGATGCGGTGATATTGTCATCTACCAAAGCATTTGAAACCCAGGAAATCATTAAACTGGTGAAGTAGTAGGCTGTTTGGTCAATTATAAGTGAATGAGGAAAACAAAAAGTGATGAAGACGTTAGTTACTATTTCAATATCGGCTTTGGCTGGGTTGTTTGTTGGCTATTGGCTATATCCACAATTAAATCCCATTGAGGTTATTGTTGAAAAATCACTAGGCAAACCGGCTCAGACTGTTGTTGAAAAACCACAAAGCAAACCACAAAAGACTTTGGGTGATGAATCGGCGTTGATAACTGAGAATGCTCAAGAGGTAAATACGCAGTCTATCCCGGTAGGTGACAATACACTCCCCAGCAATAAAAAGACACCTGCAGAGGTGTTGGTTGACAGCAGATTAAAACGCCTGAAAACCGAAACGCTAAAAGTCAAACGTGATGATGACAATCTTATCGCAACAGGACGTGAATCACTTAAGGCGATTGGCAAAGTGGATGATTTTTCCAACTTTGAAGAGACACTAAGCGCGCTCAAATGGAAGGAAGCAGGTGAAGCCTTTACAGATGGTTCAGAATATGAACAGTGGGCGCAGGATATGCACCGCAATATTACAGAATTTATCCAAAATTCCGAGCTCGCTTATGATATTTATATCGAAAGGGTAAATTGCAACAGCCAGGGTTGTGAAGTCGTGGGCAAGGATGATGCCACCAAAAGCTGGACACGTATTGTATGGAGTATGCAAGGCCAGCAATGGTGGACTTTAAAAGGCACTGGCAATCGGAGCAACGAAGTGACGCGTGAGGGTGAGGGCTATTTTTACTATAAGTTTAGCCGGTATTGAGACTAGGAGCTTGTCCGAGGGCGCAACGACATGGTTTGTTTGTATTTTGTTAGATTAATGTCTCAAAGTAGGGATTTAAGTAAGAATAACGTTCTATTTTGTTAAAGTTATTTACAAAATGTTTAACTCCACATAGAATAGTGGAGTTTTTAAGCAACTCATTATTAAAATGAGCTGCCACGTATTCTTAAAAAATGCGTACAGATTAGGAAGTTGATGTATTAATGGAGCTTGTCGCCACATCGCCAGTGTCAATATTTGCCATTGTGATTGGAAAACCTCTGTTCATCTCACATCCGTTACTTTTTTATCTTGATTGTCACTTACTTAACGATTCAGCCCGTTCAGCTACTTGAAGCTGTGAACACTGGCGGATCGCCTGATGCGCGAGTGATACAAAAATTTTTGGTATAAAAGGGAATGCTTTTGTACTTGTTAGAAAGAACCCGTAAGGGTTAGTGATTGTAACTGAGGAAGTAAAAATGAAAAAATTGATGATTGTTTGTTTTGCCGTCTGTTGTACTCTCGGCGGTGCATCTGCTGCTGTATATGTACAATGCGAAGTATGTAAGACTTCATGTTCAGGCGGCCAATGTACAGAAAAGTGTGTAAAGGCCGGACCTGCGCTGTGTGAAGGCGGGGAATAATATCCAGCGTCACCTTGATGGATTATATTTGTTAGAAAGGACCCATAAGGGTTAATTATTGTAACTGAGGAAGTAAAAATGAGAAAATTATTGTTGGTTTGTTTTGCTGTATGTTGTACTGTCGGCGGCGCTACATCTGCTGCTGTAATGGTAAGATGCGAATTATGTAAGACTACATGTACAGGCAATACGTGCACACCAAAGTGTGTAGATGTTGGGCCTGAGCTGTGTGAAGGCGGGAACTAAGTGAGGATGGCAAGATGAGTCTGAATAGGACTGATTTTTAAATATCATCCAGGATGGGCCAACGGCCCATCCTATGCGTTATCCCCTACAACTTCACCCGATTATCTACAAAGTTGCGGTCCATCCGGTAGCGATTGGGGTCAATCACCACATAAACCGGTTTGGTATCAGTCACAATCGTGACAGCCGAATTATCTTTGTTAAACTTCACTGGTTTAAGCAGCGTCATATTGGCGTTATCTGTTGCCGGAATGCCGTCATAAAAACCTATTTCCAAAGTGTCGTCGATGGTTTCATTAAACTCCTTGTTAGTCTTTTGATCTAAAACCGATTTTAGCGTGATCACGTCCAGTGTGGTTTCAAACTGGCCGTTTTCAAGCGCCTTGGTTTGGGCTGAATCGATTCTCAACTCATGAAACACCACCCGTTTGAACAGGTCGTTTATCACTGGTATCTGTTTGGGTGTTGCCACCTTGTAAAACTCGTTTAACAAGTCCAGTGAAGTGGGTTTTTTCGGGTAAGCAAAGTTTTTCAGCAGGCTTCTTAGAGCTTGATTGACTTTTTCTTCTCCCACCAGTGCCCGCAAGGCGTGCATTGAATGTCTGCCTTTGGAGTAGAAGATATGTGACTCCTGTCTAACGTCATACAAAGGATGTTCGGTCTGGGTGACGTATGCACGCATTCGCAAATATCGGTTGATTGAAATGCCAATCTCTTCATTGATGGCATATTGGCCATAGGTTTTTTCGGCCAACACCACTTCGGTATATTTAGACAGTGTTTCGGTCAACATTCTGGCACCACCGATATAATAGGGTTCGATGTAGTTGCCAAAATACTGGTGACCAAATTCGTGTGATACGCCTCGTAGTTGTGGGTTTATTGTCGCGCCTTCGTTATTAAGGTTAAAGAAACGGTTTTCTACACCCAAAAACATCCCTGGATACGCAGTGCCGAATGACTGTCTGCTTGAGAAGTACGGCAACTCGACAATCTTGTATTGCTTGAACGTGTAAGGACCAATGTTCTGCTGAAAATAATCCATGGAGCGACTTAAAGCATCAACCAGCAACTCATTGTCTTTGTTGTGATCAGGGCTGTGGTAAATTTGGATCTCAATACCATTATGCTGATATTTGGCCACTTCAAACTCAGCAGAAGTGTAGGCAAACTGCCAGGCTATTTTTTGATCTGTTTTGTATTGGAAGTAGCGTCTACCATTGTCTACCCAGCTTTTTTCAAGATTGCCCGGGGTCACGGCTGTTTGCTCTAGTGAGGTCGAAACGGTGGTTTCAAACTGCACCCAATCATCAAAGCTGTGCTGCATTTTTGATGTTGGTTTTTCGAGTGTGCTTAATGCTAAGCCGCGTAATTTACGTTCTTCTTCGTTGGTCATGATATAGCTGTAGACCAGCCCAAACTGAGGCAGTACGTCTTCCATTTCTATATAGCTGCCACCTTTGGTGACGTAATGTTCTGGGTCCAGCGGGGCAAACGAGTTGTGTACTGTCGACAATTCAAAATCCATGGTGGTTTGTTGTCCGGGCAACAACGGTTGTTTAAGCTTGAAAAAGTACATGTTGTGCAGCTCGTCAACCTTGTCGAGGGTTGCGCCCGCCACGCTGACCGTGTGTTCCATGTGACGTTTTTTCAATACGCCGACCAGCAAGGTGTCAATAGCATCGGCTGTCTGGTTTTCAATGATGTAATGACCCTTGGTCTGATATCGGTTTTGCGCCGGGTAAATGTCAACATCCAGTTTGACGTCAATGACTGTCGGTTGAGCCATGTCTTTGTATTGTGAGTAGTTTCTTTCGTACTCTTCCATGATGTCAAAACGAGTGTCACGGGTGACAAAGTTGTTGAAAATATTGACTTGATAATAGACGTAGCTGCCGCTGGCAATGAACGAGAAAGCGAAAGCGGCCAGCAGCTTTTGACCCATGGGTGTTAATGGTTGGTTTTGTTTGTCGTAACCCCTGCGCCATTTTTTCACGGTGTATACCGCCAGTATCGCGCAAAAGCTGGCCCAATAGAGGCTGAACCAATTAAAGGCGGTGGCGTGGTAAAGGGTGTCGGCCATGTCTGAAAAGACAAAATCGGGATTAAAGCCAAACAAAGTCAACGGATGAGCCAAACCAGCGACGCGAACAAGCTGGGTCAGTAAAAAGATCAAAGCGCCCATGACCAGACCTGTGGCGCGGTTATTGGCAAAGCGTTGCATGAACAAGGCGAAAACGGCCACCAGTACCAAGGGCATACCGGCATAATAATACAAGGTCAGATAGAGCTGTGGTTTGATACCAAAATGGCCTTGTGAAAATTGAAAGGCGATGGCCGTCAAAATACCCAAGGTGATGATGGTCATACAAATAGCAGCAACCGTGGTCAATTTGGCCAGATAAAAGGTGGCATTGCGGGTGGGCGTGGCGTCAGTCAGCGGGTGAATGTTATGGCTACGTTCGTTCCAGTACAATTCTACTGCATAGAAAATGGCGATCAGTCGGCCGAGGTTGTAGATGGGATCTTGAATCAGCTCTAAAATCAGTTCGGTGATTGGATAATAAGGGGAAGCGTTGTCGAGCGGTCCATTCATAATATTGCCAATCACTTCGACGCCAATAGACACCACAGTGGCGATCATCAAGATGATAAACGGTTTGCCCTTGACCACGCAGCGGTATTCAATGCGGACCTTTGACCAAAACACCTGAAAATTAAAGCGGTCAAAATCGAGCTTGTCTTTAACCACCTGATAAGCCGCCTGTACTGTGCTTACCGGCTCAGACTGTGACTCGGCGCTCGATTTTTGTTTGGCTGCCCTAAACGAAAACAAGTTGTAGGTCATGGCGAACAATGACAAGCCGATGGTGATCCATAATATGCGGTTAAACAACAGGTTACCTTCAAGCGAGGGCAGGCGGGTATTGCGATCGGTGCCTGTCCAATAGGCGGTTTGTTCAAAAAATGCGATACCGCCATAAGGGTCAATTAAAGTGGCGATGCTGGCGCCTTCGTGAAACATGGCGGTGCTGTTGGCTATCAAAGGTGAGTTGCCCAGCGCCGATCCTATGCCATGAATAACAAATAACACGATGGCGGCGATATAGACCGACAGCGTGTTTTTAGTCAGCATGGCGGCAGCAAAAGCGACGCCGGTGCAAACCAGTATGTTAGGCAGAATAAACACGAAATAACCGTATAGATAATGGCTTAGGTGGAAGTCGCCCACTCGCTCGGCTTCGATAAACATAGGGGTGACCATCATGGTGATCAGCACCACTAAAAATACCATCGCAGTGGCAATAAAAATGCCACAAAAACGGCTGGTTAAATAATGGAATTTGTCGATGGGCGTGGCATACACCAACGGTTCCATATTAAATTGGCTGTCTCGCAATGCGGTGGCGGCGGTCAGTACGCAGACCACAAAAATGATATACATCGACAATAAAGACAGGGTTCTGTGAATTGAATAAGCTGAATTGGCAAAATCCAGTGGCGACCCCATTTGTGAAGTCAGCAGGCCAGCCATCCACGACAGCAATACCGCTCCAATCCAAAAGACCCATTGTTTGCGGTGGTAGTTGAGTTCAAAACGCAATAATTTACTGAGCATCATTTGACTCCTTATCTTGCTGGTCAGACGTTTTACTAAGCTCTTTACTAAACAAGGTGGTGAAGTAGACGTCTTCAAGTGTTGGCGGCACTGGTTCAAACCCCAGCGCTGGCTGAATGTCGCTGTGTACGGTTAACTGAGTTCTGCCGGTGATTAACTGTGATGAGATCACGTTGTACTGTTCTTTGTGTGTCTGCGTTTGGTCTTTGGCGACGATTTTACGCCATATTTTGCCCTCAAGCTGGTTGACCAAATCAGCAGGTTTGCCATGCAGGCGCACTTCGCCTTCGCACATAATGGCCATGTTGGGGCATAATTGGCTGACATCTTCGACGATATGGGTAGAAAGTATCACCACAATGTTCTCGCCAATTTCACTTAACAGGTTATGAAAACGATTGCGCTCTTCTGGGTCTAAACCTGCTGTGGGTTCGTCAACGATGATCAGTTGTGGATTGCCAAGCAGCGCCTGTGCAATGCCAAAGCGTTGACGCATACCGCCAGAATATGAGCTGACGTCTTTTTTTCTGAACTGATATAAATTGGTTTGATGTAGCAAGTTGTCGATTTGTTCTTTGCGGTCGGCGTTGTTGATGATGCCCTTAAGCAGCGCCATGTGGTCGAGCAAGTCATAACAGCTGATACGTGGATAAACGCCAAATTCCTGCGGCAAATAACCCAAACACGCCCTGATCACATTGGGGTTCTGTACGATGTCTTTGTTGTCAAAGCTGATTTGGCCGTGATCGGGTTGCTGTAAAGTGGCGATGGTTTTCATCAGGCTTGATTTGCCCGCACCGTTGGGACCCAGCAGGCCAAACATGCCCGGCTCTATGTCCAGTGAAACAGATTTAAGTGCTTTGACGCCATTATCGTAAGTTTTTGATAAATTTCTGATGGTTAACATGGTTGCCTCGTGACGATTTAATTCAATACAGCGATAATACAAGGATAGTCGCGAGACAAAAGCGGCGACTGACGAACGACGATTAAAGTATGTCAAACGACACGCTTGCTGTATAAAGAGCGTGTTAGAAAGGTGTTAGTAGGGTGAGAAAGGGCGTTAAATGGGAGAGAACTTTGAAAGACAATAATTGGGTTTGGTGGTTACGGGCGGGGCTTTTTGTGATTTTGTACATGGCATTATTGCTGTGGATCCACTCGCTTGAAAATTCTGACTTGTTGCTGATGTTTTTGACCTTATCGTTGATGCTGCCGATATTTTTCCTTGCCCACGACCGCAACAAACAAAAGCAACATATTGCCCATTTACATCAAGAAACCCTGAAATCTGAGCTTAATTTGCTCAAAAGCCAAATCAATCCGCATTTTTTCTTTAACACCCTCAATAATCTTTATGGACTAGCGGTCGAAAAGTCAGACTTAACCGAGCAGGTGATCTACAAACTGTCTGAAATGATGCACTTTACTATTTACGATGGGCGCAAAAACACGGTGTCGGTGCAGGACGAGATTCAGTATTTACAAAACTTTATAGAGCTGCACCAAATCAGATATG
Organism: Algicola sp.; assembly: GCA_013216025.1. Lineage (GTDB taxonomy): Bacteria > Pseudomonadota > Gammaproteobacteria > Enterobacterales > Alteromonadaceae > JABSOG01. The sequence goes on from JABSOG010000052.1 coordinate 13,442, forward strand.
ATCACAACGTCGACATTCAATTTGAGCAAGTAATTGAAGATAAAGAGCAGCGCATCCCCCCGCTGTTGTTCATCAACTTGCTTGAAAACGCCTTTAAACATGGTGTCGAAACCCAGTCTGAAGGGGAGTTTATTCATTGTAAATTGACCACCAACAAGCAGCAGATTATGTTTGAAATAGAGAATAATTTTGACCCTGAGGTACATCAGCGGATGAAAGCCAAAAAAGGTGGCGGTATCGGCATTGAAAACCTGACCCGGCGGTTGGAACTGTTGTTTCCTGGCAACCATGAGTTTATCGGTAGAAGCAGCGACAATACTTATCAATCCTCGGTCAGCATTGACCTGACTTAGGCGGCGAATATGACAATAAAGTACCTCATTATGGACGACGAACCCATCGCCCACAAACTGATTACAACCTTTGCCGAAAGACGTGGTGGTATGCAATTAGTCGGCAATTGCTACAGCGCGCTTGAAGCCCCGTCAATGCTCGCCAGTCATACGGTCGACTTGATATTTTTAGACATAAACATGCCAAAAATGACCGGCTTTGAGTTTTTAAATACCCTACAAAATCCACCACAGGTGATTATTGTGTCGGCCCACCGTGAATATGCGCTCGAAAGTTATGAATACGAAATTACTGACTATCTGCTTAAACCTTTTAACGCGGAACGTTTTAACAAAGCAGTGCAAAAGGCAGTCGAGCAGCTAGCCAGTAACCCTCAGGAAAAGTCTGCTGGCAACGCCAACAGCATTTACATCAAAGACGACAAAAAACACCACAAAGTCGCACTCGATGACATTATTTACATCAAAGCCAACGGCAACTACACCTCGGTTTATATGACAGAGGGCAGCATTTTAAGCCAAATGAAAATTTCTGATTTTGAAAAGCTGCTGCCGCAACCGGATTTTTGTCGTATTCACCGATCATATTTGATTGCGCAATCGGCGATTACTTTGGTTAAAGCGGCAGAGATTCACCTTGGCGATACGGTTGTTCCTGTTGGGCGGGTTTATAAAGAGAGTGTTGGTGCGTTGTTGAAATCGTAGGAGCGGCGTCCCCGCCGCGATACAAGGCGCAGCCTTGTCAATATCTTGATTTTGCTATGCAAAATAACACAGCGAGTACGCCCCTCCTACTTTTGATATTAGTCGCTTTAGGTTACTATTGTGGCCGCATTACACACCATCTAGACCAGCCAAAGGAATAAACAGCGCATGTTAAAAGCGATTGAAATCAACAATTTCAAGTCAGCCGAGAAGCTAAAATTAGAGTTTGGCCGGGTGAATGTGTTTATTGGTGAAAATGGCTCGGGCAAAAGCACCATTCTTGAAGCGATTACTTTTGCGTCTGCGGCTGAAAGTAATAAACTAGATTCTGAATTTTTGGAAAATCGAGGAATTCGGGTGACATCGCCTATGTTTATGCGGTCTAATTTTAGTGATGAGACTATTGATGGGCCGATTCAGATTAAAGTAGATGTGGATGGCGAAGGTAGTGGTCGAGAATACAAGATTAATCATACCAATGAAACTTATGGTGAGTGGCAATTATCGACGGATACGACACTGTCTGATAAAGATGGGACAGTTAGTACTTTATCTTCCGACAAGCGTTTGGCAATCATGCAAAAAGTGGCAGTGTTTCTGTCAAGCATGTCGCCTCAGGAGGTCAGTGATGTTAAAGATTCTGGTGATAAGGATGCTATTATGGTATTGAGTGAATTTCAACGTGGTGAATTTACAGAGACTTTAACGGCATTAGGTGCTTTGGTAAAAAGCAGGCAATCAGAAGTAACCACTAAATTATCACCCCTAAAAGGCTTCGTCATATACTCTCCCCAAAACAAACAACTGCGTAACCTAACCGAAGAAGGCAGCATAAGACCTGTAGGCATTCACGGCGAAGGTTTGTTCAAGTTACTCCGAGAAATTCACGCTAAGCAACCTGACGCAATGGTCGATATCGAAGCCGGTCTGAGTTTGATTGGTTGGTACAAATCCATGGATTTGGATAACGAGCCTGAATTGCCCGAGGATGAGCTTTACATCCAAGATAAATATCTCTCACAGCCATTTACTCAAAGAAGCGCAAATGAAGGCTTTTTGTATGTGCTGTTCTATATGGCGTTAATTGTCTCTAAAGATACTCCGAAAATCTTCGCCATTGATAATATTGATGCCGCGTTAAACCCCAAGTTATGTGCAAAAATCACTTCTTATTTGGTTGAGTTGGCCAAAAAATATGACAAGCAGTTGTTCTTGACGACGCAAAACCCCGCCACGCTCGATGGCATTGATGTATTCGACGAAGAACAAAAGCTGTTTGTTGTTTCAAGAAAACGCAAAGGACAAACAACGGTCCGTGAATTTACCTCTGACAGAATGCCCAAAACTGACAGCGGTGAATCTGTTATGTTGTCTGAGGCGATGATCAGGGGTTACATTGGTGGTCTTCCAAAGGGGTTTTAAATGGAATTTGGTTTAATATGCGAAGGCCCCACCGATCAGGCCGTGCTCGAAAACATGCTTTGTGGTTTGTGTGACGATGAAGATTTATATGAGTTGATCACCGAGCTGCAACCAGGCGGTAAATCAGATACCAACAAAGATGGCGGCTGGGAGCGGGTATTAGAATATTTGGCCAGTTACAAATTCCGGCAGGCTTTTACAACGGTCAACAATGTGGTGATACAAATTGACACCGATGTGGCCCATTTACAAGGTTTTGATGTTGATTTAAGGGATGAGAAAGGCAAAACGATAAAGTCGGTGCCTGAAATTGTTGCCAAAGTAAAAGCACGTTTGGTTGAGCAGATTGAATCGGGTGAAAAAGGTTTTTTTACCAAGTATGATAAACGGATCATTTTCGCCATCACTGTACATTCCCTCGAAATTTGGTTATTCAAACACTATAACAAAGACCATGACAAAGCGAAGTTGATCAACGGCGGTGAAAAACAACTGGCGTTGGAATTGTTAAAGGACAAAAAGCTAACAGAGTATACCCAGCGTACCAAAGGTAAAGTGGTTGTTATGGTGAAAAACTATGACAGCTATTGCGATTTATCGATGCCCTTTTATGAAAGTAAAACCTGTAAACCCAGTATTGAGAACCTCCTCAAGCGAGATGAAAGCTTCAAATTATTCAAGGGTTATATCGACCAGATAAAAACGATGTAAACTTGCTACCCGCCAGTAAAACTCTCAGGATTATGCTTAAATGTCAGGTCCTCTCGCACTAATTGATGAATTTATTGCCATGTGTTTTCACCAGCGGCTGATGTTCTATGGCAGTACATAGAACATCAGCCGCGCCTTTGAGTCATTTATTTAAGTATACGAAGTAAGCTGCGGATAAATTTTAAGGTTTGTGGGCGATTTAAATTGGGTCGTTTTGTCAGCTCAAAATCCGGGTGTAGCCACCAGTCAAGATAGCGCCTGACTTGTCTGCGGGTTGACTCGATGGCAAAGTATTTCATGTTTTGCGTTGCCTGTTTTACCAGTGCTCTTAAATGGCTTCTGGCTTTATTACGACTATCCGTTATTTGTTTTGCTATAACACTGTTAACTTGATCATTTTTAGCCGTTGACACGACACCATCATTTACCAATATCTTTAACAGGTATAGTTCAAATAAACTGCCGTGCGCCCATATTTCACCTTTGTTTCTTTTAATGTCAGCCTCTGCTGCCATAACGGCAATATCCCAGTAGACTTGATTGTATTTTTCACCACAGAAAATCTGTAGGGCAATGTATTGAGTAATTAACCAATGTAAAGTCGCTTCGGTAGCTTGGTTGCTATTGGTAAAAAGCTGATTCTCAGTGGCTTGTCGATAATATTGCGTGGCATCAGTTAAGACATTCCTGCTCTTCTTTAGGAATTGTTCGGGTTTGTTTTCATCAGACTCAGGGTCCGCTTTTGTCGTTTCAGCCTCAGCCTCAGCCTCAAGCTTAACTTCAGCCGATGCTACAGCCTCAGCTTCAAGGTGCAGTTTAAAATACATCTCTGCCATACGCTTATATGCACTGCCTTTCAAACCGAGCACTTCGGCCTGATAGCCATTATCGTCAGGATAGCGTTTGAACAAGCTTTCAACTTCAATATAATCGTTTTTAATTTTTTCTTCTAAGCGGGCAATATCCAGCTTTTTCAGTGAAGGCTCGCGCTTGCGGGTATCATCAGCGGTCTCTTCATTAGCGGTCTCTTCATTAGCGGCCTCATCATCAGCGGCCTCATCATCAGCGGGATCATCGTCAGCGGGATCATCAGTTTCTTTTTCGTCGATACAGCTCAGCACTTTTATCTGCTCATCAATTTCAGCTAGAATAATATCAATAGCCGAGCGAGTTTGTTTATACTTAGTCTGCTTAAGTTGCTCAACAATATCCTCAGGCAAATTCTCATATACCACTAAACTGGCCCAGTCATGATTTTTATGAGATTGATGGCTGTACAGTTCACAGCGCAAATCATATAACACCTCAAGGGGATGTTCCCCCCATAGCATTTGCCCGTACACATGCTCAACCAAAGCGGTAGAGCCTGCAAAGGTCAATGGAAACTGTGAGGCAACCACCAACGGAATCCCCGTTTTATGAATATCATGGGCAAAACTGGCACCTGAGTGAACGGGTGAGCTGACATAACCACTGTCACAGCTAGCTACCGTTACCACAGCTGGTGGTTGGTGATCCGTTCGCGGACAAATGGCAGTAGCAAAGCGGCTGCCCGATACAACATCCGCTTTACCTAGGTGATTGATATCGTGCAGGGCAATGCCAAAGGGAGTCCCTTCACTATCTTTTATCTCCTGACCGTGAGCAAGAATATGAATATGGCTATAACTGTTTTTGCGACAGGCATCAGCAATGCTATGGATATTAGCCTCAGTTAATATCGTCAGATATTTATCACATGCCGCCTTAAGGACTTCTGCTTCTTTTTGATTATCGAAGTCCTTTAGAGACTCTGAATCATCATATGTAATCCACGGCTTAATTGCTGCAAGCATCGCCTGTATATGTTGATTTATCGGGATAACCCCCGTTGGTGATGCGGCTATCAGCAAAATTTTGGGTTTGGTCGGCCACTTGATTGAGCGGGAATGAACATTACGAATTTGCCTTGTGATACAAATCGGGTCTAACGATTGAATTGACAACCAATCTTCACTGGCACGTCCTTCCAAGTCATTGATGGTTTTGGATAATTCGTAAGGCAACAGGGCCAGCTCAGAAGCCGAAACAATCAACCTTAAGTGAGTTAATGGCGATCGCCCTGATGCTTGTACACAGGGCTGACTATGTAAACTTTGTTGCAAACCCACCGATGAAGCAAATATTTCAGCAACTGCTCTGGATAGTTCATTAATACTGCTCTGGCGGCGGATTTTGGCCGCATGACTTTCGGTATCGCTATCTGGATAACGTAACTCGGTCAGGCGGTTCATAAATTTGGCATGCTCCCAGGGCACCTGTACACTGGTCGCACCATAATTACCACACAAACAAAGGTAGTCGGTTAGCGGCGATAACAATTGGTTATGAGAAGGGCCTTTACGGAGTATTTCAAAACTGATGGTTTTAATCGGATTCATTATTCAGTCCCTTTTTAGTGTCTAGTCTTGTCATGTTCGACGTATATGCCAGTTGGCTTAACCCTACTCAGTTGTGCCTGAGTTTGACCGTCAAATGTTTTTACGGTTACGGCATAAAAACTACCGGTCTTAACCAATGGGATATTTTTGTCTTTACCCAAGTTTTGTATCGCATCCAGAGCGTCAAGACTGCCCGCCATAAAGGCATCAAAGGCAGGCTTGAATGATTCGTCAGTTTTTAAGGTGTGGTCATCCAGCTCAATTAAGCGGATCCAAGTACCTGAATTGTAGTAATAACCACTGCCTTGTGAGCGGGGCATTACCCGGGCTAGATGAGTGTGACCCACAATCAAGTAGTCAATATCAGCGCTGACCTGTGGGTCAAGCTGGTCAAAAACTTCATCTTTACCGGTTAATGAAAAGCTGTTATCCTTTTTCATAAAGCGGATCAGCGATTTTCGTAATGTCGTGATTGGCTTTTCGTTGCTCAACCATTTACCCAGCAATCTCAAAGCGCCATCAAAAGCACCGAGTAAAGTCTCTTGCTCCTTTGAAGGGTCATTGGCGGGTTCATTATTCTTTATACGTTGATTCGCTTGTTGCAACAGGCTGGCTACCGACTCTTGTTGATTAAAATCAAAGGTTTCATTGAGTAATTCACTGAGTTTAGTGTGTTCTTGTCTGATCAGTGTTTCTTGTTGTTGGTCAGATTCTTGTGCGCTGAGAAACCCCCATCTCATTTTCAGGTTATCCCATTGTGCGCCACCAAATAAGCGTAAAACTTTGCCAATCTGATTTAGCTTTTCCGGGGCGAGCGCCAGCACAACGGGTATCGCCGCCATTTTTTCGGGTTTGAGCAAGTCCACCATAGGAAAGTCTTTTTTAATATCATTCATCACATCAATAACCATTTGAGTACCTGCATTGGCTTGCCATAGCTCAGGATAATGGCCCCAGTTGATTTGTCTATTGGCTTTTTGTAGCTGAAAATAATCAACCACATTCCACTCATCCCCTTCATTGCCATGTACGCATAAAACCCTTTTACCTTTGACACTACAGGCAAAACCCGCGCCGTCTGTGGCATAAATAATACGGCCTTTGGCTTGCTCGTCATTATTGGTTAGCTTGTTGATAAACCAGTTTTTAACATTTGGAAATGCCAATTCCACGTCATGATTACCTAATAAGATTACGAGCGTTCGGTTGGGTTTTTGAATAAAGTCTGTCAATGCGGCAAAAACCATTGCAAAGGAGATGTCATCACAAATACGTTCAAGCTTGCCAATGGCATTGGTGGTATCCAGATAACAGGCATTGTTTTCGGCCAAAAAATCAACAATGTCGCCATTAAGTACCAAGGCTAATTGCTTAGTTGGTGCTTCTAGGGCCAATTTGTCAATAAAGTTGCCTAACCGTTTACCTTGATTAAATACCTGAAAGTTTTTGTCGGTATTTTTTATCCCGCCCAAATGCAGGTCGGAGATCACATGAAGAATATCAAATTGATGCATAACTAAAGCGTCCCTTAATCGTTAATAATTCGCTAAGAAAACTGAGTATAGAACGTCAATGGCGATTTAACAGGGCCGTTGTTAAAAAAGTAAAACAAGACCGTAAGACTGTACACACCAGCCTCCATAGCCGCTGCCTTGATGAATCACTTATTGATATTACCTAAAAAACTGGTGGTGAGTCCGTTGTGTTATCTGAGGCGATGGTCCGGGGTAATATCGGCGACATTTCAAAGTGGTTCTAAAAGGTAATCACCAAGGCCAAATACTCGGCGCTTTAATCTCCTCACAACGCGTCAGCATATCGGCATAATCACTGCGAAACACCCGTCGTAAATCTTCAGAAAGCATCGGATATGGTGCAAAATCTGGCGCAACTTTAATTACCTCAGAATAAAGAATATGGCTGATATTGGCGCGGGTTGTTTTTTTGCGGTCGCCAATGGGATAACTGATCTTGAACTTTATTCCGGCCCGGTCAAAATCTTTAATCACACGCTTAAAAGCACGTCTGTTTGACTGGGGCACTAGGTTGACCACCACCA
>JABSOG010000529.1 GCA_013216025.1 Algicola sp.
TCGGATACGTCTGCGTCGTAAGAATTGCCATTGGCTGCTTGGCCATTGAACCCTTTGCTTACCAACAGGGTTTGATTGGTTTTGCGATCGCGCAAATACAGATGTTGATAAAAAGAATTGGGGTCATCGGTCAGGTTGTACGCATTGGATCTAAATACAATCATGTTGCCGTCGGGCGACATATTAAAAGCATAGGCATCTGATTCGCCTTGAGTGCCGTCTGAGTGCACATTAACAAACTCAACTTCACCGCTTAACTGATTTTTTAAAAATAAGTCATAACGATTGTCGGTGACATCATTGTCAACAAGATTGGTTGCCTTTGAAGCAAATACTACGTCACCGGTATTAGATACTAGCGATTTACCCCATACGTCACCGTTGAGTTCTTCGCCTTGAGTGTTGACAGTAACGCGGGAGATTTGTACGTCTGCGGCACAAACAGTAGAAAAGCTTGCCAGCGCAAGCGCAAGAAGTGTCTTTTTGAAACTTTGTTTGAGGATCTTTGGGGAGCTATTTTGAGCATGATTTTTATTCATTACAACATCCTTTAAATACGACTAATGAGTCTTTTTATAACCCAAATGGTTAATAAGCGCACAGCTTAGTTAAAGTTTTGTAAGAAGTCTATAATAATTTCGCGGCCGATTTATCTAATCAAAGGATGCGTTAACAACTTAATATCCGCCTGCGGAAACTGGGTGCCAGTGAACAATAACTTGTTGTCATCAGCCACTGGTGTCAGTGCACCGTGATTTTCGAACGCCTGTTTTGGCAATCTTACCAAAGGTTGCAACTGCCGAGCGGCTAAATCGTAAAAGTTTATCTGATGATGATCATCGGCATTTTGGCGAAAGTAAATGCCCGGTCCGCTGTCTTTGGTGAGGTAACTCCAACTATAAAGTGTCTTAAATAATTCACCACTGATCTTGTTGAGTGGCGGTGCATTGGTCTCGATTTCTTTTTGCCACAGGCCTCTTTTGATGCGGGTATACAGCATAGTGGTTGGTGAAGTCATGATGGCGTATCGACCGCCGTCGAAGCTTAGACGTTTGACTGGGCCGCCGGTCAATTTGAGTTGATAAAGGTCGGTGAATTCGTTGTCGTAAATGGCCGATATGACTGCAGTGTCGTCATAACTCCAGGTTGGCCGGTTATGTTCTTTAAAAGGGGTGGGCACACTGTTGACGGCGCGCGTGATCAGGTTAAGTGTGTAAATGTTGTCGCCGCCTGCGTTTTGCGTACCCTGTAGACTGGGCAGCGGGGCCAAAAAGGCAATTTTGTTGCCATCATGCGACCAATTAGGGTAGCGGATGGTGGTTTTTAAATGGGTGAGTTGTTCGCGCTCACTGCCATCAGTGTTTGCTGACCATAATTCGTAATGGCCAGATTCGTTTGACACGTAAACAAAGCGCTTAGATGCTGCCGAGTAGTCAGGATAGTGATGGTTAAAGTCTGATTGCACCACCGGAAATGGGCTGCTGGCGATAGACTCGCCCAGTGGCAAGCTAACAATATGATACTTTTCTTGGCGTTGCTGAAAAAACAGCGCTTTGCTGGTTTTGGCAAAGGCTGGATAACTGAACCCATCAATGTTCAACTCATGGCGAGTTTTGCTGGCAATGTCGAGAATGTAACCTTGGCGAACGTCGGCCTTTTGGGTGGCGTAGACGATTTGTTTGCCGTTGGGATGCCAGCTCAAGCCAACAATGTCTTCTTCACCTTGAGTCAGTGGTTTTGCTACTTTGGATACTAGGTCAACCAGATAAATATTCTCGTTGAAACGGTTACTGCGCCGACTAACGGCAATCGACAACCCATCGGGTGAAAAAGCAAAATCTCGGTCTTTGTATCCGCAATTGTTAGCGCACGAAAAGCGATAGGGTCGGGCATCGGCTCCAGTGAGGTCGAGAAAATAGATGCCCGCATCGTCTGCTGGTTCGCTGTAACCGTGATATGCCAGTGTTTTGTCGTCGGGTGAAATATCTAGGTAATAATAACCGCCGTCCATTGGGCAGTTGGCGAGGGTTTGTTCTTGATGGCTGGTGACTTTAAGGCGGATGATCTCACATCTTCTATCAGCCTTATTTTTGCGCGAAAAAAACAGATACTGGCCATCGTTGCTCCACACCGAATGACCTTCTTCATAGTCGTCAAAAGTCAGCTGCTTGGGTTTTAGCTCTGTATGCAAACAGTCTTGCATGTACAAATTGACTTTGTTGTCGGGCGACAGCCATTTGTACACCACATATCGTCCATCGGGTGACGGCGCCACAAAAAGCTCACTGCCAGGGGCTTTGGTGATTTGCGTCACTTTGGGCTGCTCTATCACTGACTCGCGGGTAAACAACGACCACAACAGCAGCAAACCTAAAAATGAAATCAGCGCATAAGGCAGGTATTGGTGCAGGTTGGCAGGTTTTGGTTTGGTGGGTGTTGCAACCCTTATTGGTTGTGCTGTTTCAACGTCTTGCCTCTCTTGCCACTCTTGCCATATTGGTTCAACCAACAATTTATAACCCACTTTGCGAATGGTTTTGATGACATCATCGTCGCCGTTAATGCCCTTGAGCGACTTTCGCAATTGCCAAACCGCATTGTTCAGCGCTTTTTCGCCGACATAAGCATTGTCATCCCAGACATTTTCTATCAGCTCTTCGCGGGTGATCACCCGGGGGTAATGTTCGGCCAGATAACACAGCACTTCGATAAATTTGGGTTGCAAGGGCAGCTTGTCGCCGTTAACAAACTGCAACGTCAAGTCGGTGGGTTCAACTGTGCAATTGGCCAGGGTAAAAGGTTTGCTTGCTTTCATTTAAATGAAGTGGTGATCCGTGGGGTAAATACTAAAAAACTGATGAGATTGTAGCAAACATTGCCGCTTATGTATCAACTTTATCTGCTGACATTATTGTTGATGACAATGATAACTCGTTGAATTTAAACAAGGTGATATTGAATAGATGTAAATAGGAGGTTGTGCTGATTGAGGTTTTTTCTCCTGCTGGTTAAAACGTGCGTATCTACCACTGGTTTGTCGACCAACAACGGTGGGGCATGGAAACTGGCGGCATTTCTTGGAATGTGGTGCCAGCATTGATACCGTATCAACTTCCGCTTTGGCGTAGATTACAATTAATTAGGAAAAAAACATGGCAAAGATTCTTTATTACTTGATATTACTGGCGACGTTTATTTCGCCAACTGCCCAATCAGAATCATACACAGACGGACCTTATGTAAGCATAAACCAAGACAAACTCGATCTGTCTTGGATCTGTCAAAACAAGGTCAATACATTAACCATAAATAAGGCTCAACTGCCGTATGACTTCGCCCAATGCGGACTCAATGCTGGGCTTTATCAGTCAAACATTGGACCGCAAGTTGTGAGCTACAAAGGTGACTTTAAAGTCGCTGCGCTAAGCGATTTGCATGGCCAGTATGATTTGATGCACAAGCTACTGACCAATAATCGTATCATCGACAACAAAGGTGATTGGGCGTTTGGCGATGGTCATTTTGTCATTACTGGCGATGTTTTTGACCGGGGTGACAAAGTGACCGAAATACTGTGGTTTTTGTACTCTTTAGACCAACAGGCAAGCAAAGCAGGCGGTAAACTGCATTTGTTGCTCGGTAATCATGAAGTTATGGTGCTTAATGGTGATTTACGCTATTTAAACCCCAAATATCAGCAAACCGCCGTTCAGTTAAAGCAGCCGTTCGAACAATTGTTTGGTGACAAAACTGTGCTTGGCAAATGGTTACGCAGCAAACCCGTGCTGGTCAGGGTAAACGACAGTCTGTTCGCCCATGGTGGTTTTCATCCTGATTTGGCCAAACAAAAACGCAGTTTAAGCGAGATCAATCAGGCGTTTAAAACAAACTTGGTGAAGGCTGAGCTAGACAAACCCCGGTCAGCATGGGGCCGTTATCTTCATAAAACCAACGGACCGATTTGGTACCGCGGTTATTTTAAAGACGATGGAGCAACGGGGGCTGAAATAGACCTGTTGCTCAGTCATTTTCAAGTGAATCAACTGGTGGTCGGCCATACCTCGCAAGACACCGTTCAAACCCGTCATCAAGGTAAAGTGATAGCGATTGATTCGAGTATCAAGCGGGGTAAATATGGAGAGATCTTGTTTATTGATGGTCGTAAAAAATGGCGGGGGAGTTTGAGTGGTGAGCGCTTGGGGTTGGCTGCACAAGAGAAAAGATAACTACTATAAACGGGGTCTTTAATATCAAATCCCCTTTAAACGCTTATAAATTTAACTTGGAGTGTAAAAAACGCGCAATTAAAACTTGTTCTAATTAAAAGTTGGTGATATATTGACCGCGAATTTAAATGAAAGTCTTACTCAGGAGCGATACAATGAACAATACCGCAACCAAATCAACACAGGCAAAACCTGCACCATTTAAATCGGGTGTAAAAGCGGGTGATAATGGCCCTGGCGGTATTTTTAACCCAGATTAAAAGCAGGCGAAAATGGCTGTGACGGCATTTTAGACTGATCACAATGCCGCCGGGCAACCCGCTATGGGTTGCCGACACCCTCACTTACCTTTTTAATAACTACTTCAAATATTTCGCCAAAAACGTCAACATTTTGCCATACAGCTTATATTGATTTTCATTTTCGGAAAAACCATGGCCTTCGCCATCGGCAATCATCTTTTCGTAAGGTTTGCCGATTTTGTCGAGCGCTTCAGACATGGCTTCATAATGTTCCATGGGGGCTCGATTATCCTGTTTGCCATGCACCAGAAATATGCCGGCTTTTATTTTGCTGGCGTTGCGAGATGGCGAGTTCTTAATCGTATCCGGGGCGTCTTTTTTACCAATGGTGGTTTCAACAAAATGAATGCCTTCCTTTGTTTCTGGAATGTCACCGACTTCAGCCATGATGTTTAAATCATAGACGCCAATGTAACCAATAGCGCATTTGTAAAGGTCAGGATTTTTTACCACGCCCATCAGCGCAGCATATCCACCATAACTGCCACCATAAATACACAGTTTGTCTTTGTTGGCATATCCGTTTTTGACGGCCCAAGCAACGCCGTCTGTCAAATCGTCTTGCATTGCTTTGCCCCATTGTAAATGACCAGATTCTTCAAATTGTTCACCGTAACCACCTGAACCTCTAAAGTTAACTTGTAAAACCGCATAACCATTGCTGGTTAACAGTTGTACTTCTCTATTCCAGCCCCAGTTGTCTCGGGGGCCAAAAGGTCCACCATGGACCCTCAGTACCATAGGATCGTTACCTGTCGAACCAACAGGTTGGGAAATATAGCCGTGAAGCTCAAGACCATCGCGGGCAGTAAATTTAATCGGTTTCATTTTAGCAAAACGGTTACGTTTAATTTTTTGTTTGCTCGCTGCCAGCAGGCGTAGTTTAGTTTTGCTGTTGGCATCATAAAGATAGTGTTTACCCGGTTCTTGATCTGACCAAACGCTGATCATACGACGGCTGCCATCTTTATTGCTACTGTAGACACTGGTTTTAGCCGTTTTAAAAGTTCTTTCAATAAGTCGGCGAAATTGTGCTTCTTCACTTTGCTCATCAAAATATATTTCTACCGGCTTGCCATCTTTTTCTGTTCGGTAACCAATTATTTTCTCGTCTTTGTCTAATATGGGAGACATGTCAGCATTGGCTGATGTCGCCAAAACCGTTATTTTGTGTGTGATTGCGTCAAAGTCGACTAATTCGTAGACATTGTTACCAGCATCCCGTTTGAGGATCACGTGTTGTTCATCAGACTGCCAAGCATTTTGGTAATCCTTTGCGTTTGGCAAGCTTTCCCATTGACCGTCTTTATCTCGATAAGTAACGATGTTTTCCCCTTCCTCATCTGCACCCCATTGAATAATAGGTGTGCCTTTTCTATCGACGACGAAAGTGGCTCGGCGAATGCTAGAACGTTCGCCAGGCGTAATTCGGCCATTGTAAATATTCATTTTGCGCAAACGACGGGTGCCATACGTGCCGTAACCGTCTTGAGTGGTGATCATGATACTGTCG
>JABSOG010000530.1 GCA_013216025.1 Algicola sp.
ATCGAAACCCCGGTGGGTGTAATTGAGGTTGAACTGCTCAGCCCCAGCAAGGTAAAAATCGAAAACGTGCCCAGCTACCGTTATGCCAAAGACGTTGAAGTGAATGTTGAAGGTATTGGTCAACCGTCTTTTACAGTAAAGGGCGACATCGCCTGGGGTGGCAATTGGTTCTTCTTGATCAAAGACCATGGGCAAGCCTTAACCCAAGACAACGCCACCCAATTGCTAGATTACAGCTGGCGCATCAAACAAGCATTAGAACAGCAAAATATTGTTGGTGAAGATGGCGCAGTAGTTGACCATGTAGAACTATTTGGCGCACCGACCGACCCAACTATCGCCGACAGCCAGAACTTTGTGCTGTGCCCCGGCAAAGAATACGACCGCTCTCCGTGTGGTACCGGCACCTCAGCCAAGCTGGCGTGTTTATATCAAGATGACAGGCTAAAACCCGGTGAACTGTGGCGTCAACAAAGCATTATCGGCAGTATTTTTGAAGGTAGCGTGCGAATTGATGATGATAAAATCATTCCCATCATTAGTGGCGAATCTTTTGTCACCATGGACTCTATAGTGCTCAGTGCCGATGCTGATCCGTTTAAACATGGATTTTAGGGTTTGATGGCCCAATCATGATGGTTTTTTTGAATAAAAGACCACTTTACTCACCTGTAAATCATCATTGCGTTTAGTCGTTTACACAGGCAGCAGTTAGATAATACTGACCTTCCCTCCACGCCATTTCCATTCTAGGCTGAAACCCTGTATAAAGACCCCATGAAAATTCCAAAACAAATCCTGCCGTTGGTTGAAGACGGTCTGGTGGATGAAGTCATCCGTCAGTTGATGAGCGGCAAAGAAGCGACAGTGTATGTTGTCCGTTGTGGATCAGACATTCGCTGCGCCAAAGTGTATAAAGAAGCCAACAAACGCAGCTTCAAACAGGCTGTATTGTATCAAGAGGGTCGTAAGGTCCGTAATAGCCGTCGTGCCCGCGCGATGGAGAAAGGATCAAAATACGGTCGTAAGCAGCAAGAAGAAACCTGGCAAAATGCTGAAGTAGACGCCCTTTATAAGCTGGCAGAAGCTGGCGTGCGGGTCCCTCAGCCTTATGGTTGTTTTGACGGCGTGTTATTGATGGAATTGGTTTGCGATGACGAAGGTAACGTTGCCCCTCGTCTAAGTGATGTCGAAATGGATGCCCAGCAAGCAATCGAAGATCATGACATTATGATGCAATATGTTGTCCGTATGCTCAATGTCGGCATAGTGCATGGCGATTTATCCGAGTTTAATGTACTCGTTAATGATTACGGCCCGGTGATTATTGATTTACCTCAAGCCGTTGATGCATCTGCCAACAACAACGCAAAAAAGATGTTCGCGCGCGACGTCAACAATATGACCGAATATTACGGTCAATTCGCCCCCGAATTATTAAAAAGTCAATATGCCAAAGAAATTTGGGCTTTATATGAAAATGGCGAATTACACCCAGACGTCGAACTCACCGGTCACTTTGAAGAAAGCACAAAAGCCGCCGATGTTGACTCGGTGCTAGAAGAAATCAAAGCCGCTTGGTTCGAAGCACAAGAGCGTGAAGAGCGTATGGCAGAACACGAAGAGATAGATTAGGGCAAAAGAGCGCATGAATATTATTCTCCATCCCGTAACACTGATTACTGTGATATTGATACTCTTCATTGGATATCTGAAAAAGACGGCAAAAGCGCCAAAAATGGTGCGCGGCAATTTTATCAGCGATTATCAGTTCCCCCCAATGCTCAATGACAAACTGATTGAAAAATACCCTCATTTGCGTCAAGCACAGGCAGATGAAATCATTGAAGGGCTGCGAACCTATTTTCAAATTTGTAATGTGGCCCAGGATGAAAGCGAAAATTTGGCCATGCCGTCGCAAGCCGTCGATTCAGCCTGGCACGAATTCATCTTGCATACCAAGCTCTATGACCAATTTTGTGAGCAGGCATTTGGCCGATTTTTGCATCACAGTCCGGCTGAAGGCATGTTGAGCCAAACAGAGGCACAGTTGGTGTTAAAAATGACGTTTAAACACGCTTGCAGATTGTTCGATATTTCGCGTAAAAGACCTGACAAATTACCGCCCATATTTGCCCTGGATACTCGATTGAACATACCACAGGGTTTCAATTATTCTCTGAAATGTTTACACGAAAATGACGGCAGTTTTTGTCTGAGCCATATCGGTTGCATGTCAAACTACAAAGCGGATGGCAAAGGTGGGTTTATCAAAAAACGCGCTTCTTGACCCCTGCTGTACATTACGTCCATGTAAATAAGGGAGCCAAAGGCTCCCAAACATTCAAAAAGACAACGTATTATCTAACATACATATACAGAATCGGCGGGTTAGCCCAGTTACCGCCGCTGCCCCATTCGGTGCCACCTTGACGAGTAAAGATCTTGGTGCTCGACAAATCGTACATTGCCGTTGAATAAGTCGTGACCGTGCTGCCTAAAGTTGAATAATCAACACCACTGCTGGTGCAACCTGCTTCTACTTGTGCCATCGATGAATCTGTCAGATTATCGGTCAATGGTATGCAGGTCGACGCTTTGAGTTGGGCTACGTCATAAGTCGCCCAAACATCGGTGCTGCCTTGTCCGTAAATCTCGGTAGACATATCTCTCAACGCTATCCATTTGTCAGATGGCAACACGGCTTCTGTAATCGACAAATCGGTTACACTGCTTGCAAAAGGGGCTGGAAACGAAGCCTTGTCCTTGATGGCCACCAGTGTCCAGCCGCCGTCTAAGAAAGTCATGTCACAATAGGCGTTGAACGCAGTTACATTGCCATTACCATCAGGATCGATGTGATAGATGCCAGACGCAGAGCCGGGGCTATTATCCAAAATGTCCTTGCAGCTGGTGCCCACAACGGGCTCTGCCGGCGGCGCTTGAATTTCAGATTCGACCAAAGCGCCGTAGTACTCCAGTTCGCCAATTTGCAGGTAGGAGTTACCGTGATTGCTGTTGATCAACAGCCGAATATGACGGCTGACGGCGGCATTTTCCAAGGTAACATTGGCCGTTTCTTTGCTCAGGACCAAGGTTTCATGATCAAACCAGTCGAAACCGTTATCAGAAACCTGAACAATCACATCTTTTGGCGAACGAGCGGCATAACTTGTGATCACTTGGGTGCTGAAACCGGTGATATAGGCAGTGACACCAAAGTCGGTGGACAGCCATCGTGGTGCTGCCATGTTCGATATCCAAGTACCACCCCCTTGTGGTGCGCCAGCGTCCGGATTGATTTTACTTTGGTAATAAACGTGACCATCAAATGCACTGGATGGCCCATAAACGGCTGCGTGGCTGTAATTGGCCGCGTAACTGGTTGGCACAAGGCCGTTGGTGCTAACCATGGCAATATTGCCGTTGGCACCAGCAGTTTCGGTAGGCAGTGTGTTGTAAATAGAGGAATAGCGCAATGTCATGGCGTCACCGCCAAACAGGCTGTTGTCGTTGGCAAAGATTTGGCCGTCGATATCCAAAATACCCAATACTTCGTTACTGTGGTTGGTCTCTGCGTCTGCCGATTTCTCTTCTTGCATGGTCAAGGTGCCCAGGCCCGCCGCCACGCCATCGCTGGTAATGGTTTTGCTCGACAGGATAAAACGTTTGCCGTTGTCGGTGGAACCGGCGCCAGTGGCGCTGTATATGGCCACGTAACCTGTGGCCTCAATACCATGCGCGCCGCCCTGCTCTTGTTCAAACAATTTTGAACCAAAGGCGTGTTTACTGACGCTAAAAGCACGAGTGGCATAAGTGTCGATGTCATTTTGTGTCTGGTTAGTTTGCAATACAACAGGTGTGCCACTAAATGGCTGGGAGAAGAAGATATCATCCTGACCCTGATCTTGGCTTTGTACGCCCGCTTCCCAGACGCTGCCATCAGCCATAACATGACGACCTTTTTCAATCACCATGTAAGGAATTTTTTCGAGGTTGTGCACACCGTCCTGATAAGGCCATTCTTTAAAACTGATGTTAAAACTGGTCGCTGTGACATTAGACACACTGACAGCGCCC
The DNA here is from genome assembly GCA_013216025.1 of Algicola sp. Taxonomy (GTDB): domain Bacteria; phylum Pseudomonadota; class Gammaproteobacteria; order Enterobacterales; family Alteromonadaceae; genus JABSOG01. Next base: position 4,081 of record JABSOG010000530.1, read on the forward strand.
GGCGAAATATCATTGAAAGAAGGCACACCTGCAATATTGAACCGACTTCTACTGTCGCTGCTATAGATGGTGCAGCCAATACCGAGGTGCCAAGAATCAAACTGATGATCACACTTAATTTTTTCATTACTACGTCTCCGTTGAATACCATTAATGCATTCCAATGCTCATTTACCATTAAGTGAGCTGTCATGTTGTGACCTAAGGAATACCAACCCAAGGTAACGTAATTCAATTTATAAAGTGTGCTTGATTAGTTCATATTTGCGCCAAAAAGCACAGAAATTGAGTCTTTTCGAATTTAAATCCCGTGAATTCAAAGAGTTATGCTAGTGTTAGCAACACTATCAATACAGTAAGCCAATAAAGGAAATCAATAATGCACGTGATTAAAATCTCGCTGATCAAGGAGTATTGGTAACCGTTTTATTTCTCGGTCTACCACCTTGGCGGTATCAGGATACAAGGGTAAAGAGACAATAAGGCGTGGTGTTAAGTATTAAGGGATTTAGAGGGATTGGAGGAATGAATCGTATAGGGTGTTGTTTTAAAGCAGGGATTGCTATGTGGGCAATAATACCCCGCAGCTTGCTACGGGGATTTCAATTAATCAGTAAAGCACTGATAATCGACGCCGAGAAAATTAACCTTTGCAAGCGACTGTGTGAATGCAAGGTCCGGCTTTAAGTCCGGTTTTCAGTTTGGCCATTGGCTTGGTGTTGGTCTTGCTAGTATTTTGTTTAGTTTTCATTTGGATATTCCTTCCTTTAGTTATGTTTGTTACGTTCATTAATTAACCAGGCGATACCATAGTTTAATTTCTAAAAAAAAGCAAGAAAAAAATCATGTCTCGAACTGGATCCTAGAGCACCAATCAGTACTGGTATTGAACACCATATAACTTGCAATATTTTGCACTAATAACTGGCCAACGTATCGAAGGCTCGCCATAAATCCTAACCGTTGTTTTTGCCTGATAAGCCGCTAGCAACATCGAAAGATTGGCGCCAAAACCGGGGTCAGACTTTTTCAGCCAGTAACCATCGTCACAATTTGCAACCGGATCACTGAGCCGAAATATCACTTTCCCCCACCCAATTCATTGTAAGACAACAAAAAGTTGATTTTTGTTGGACTTGAAGTGACATAAGTCACTTGTGCTGTTGCTGAATAACTTGCCATTGAAAACAGCATAATACCTAAAGTTTTTTTAATCATATCGATACCTTGATTGAATTCCTTGCAAACATCTGATTTGACGGATGGGATTCATACGCTCAGAACAATATACACCACAGAGTAGCTCTTTCAAATCAGTTAATCATTGAAGAAAAAACACAATGGTTGGATAAATTCACATAGGGGGTGGTATCAAAAGGATGTACTAAAAGAAGGAATTTAAATTACAAATCAAACATCCTCAGCGATTGTTGTTAAGGACGTTTTAATTCAAAAGCTTGCCAACATCACAGGTGGATGCTGCTGCTTAATAGTGGGTTTTACTAGCAGCCGTAAGGAATGCCGTAACCACAATCGCCATCGCCACGTACTACATGGCAAAAGCTGCCGGTTGCATTACACATATCACACATTGTTTGACAACCAGGACGAGCAATTGTAGTGCTTGAAGCAAGACCGAAACCGATAGCGATGCCAGCAAGTAGAATTTTTTTGAATTGTTTCATGGTATACCTTATTTTTTTTAGTAGACTCCACAGCGGAGTGAAAACACAATAAGGGTAATGTGATAATTAAGCAACAAATAATTGTAACAAATACAAAGATTTAATGAATTTTTGAGGCCCTAGCGAAAGGTTATTTTTAAGCCATCATCAAACCCTGCTCCTGTTCATCCATGAACCCGCAGGATAAGTACATCCATGTACATCGAGTAGGGTGAGGCTTTCACCTCATCCCTCTCACAGAACCGTACGTACGGACCTCGTATACGGCTCCTGT
>JABSOG010000531.1 GCA_013216025.1 Algicola sp.
GTCAAAGATACCGGGATTGGTATAGCCCAAGACCAGCTGGCCGATATTTTTGTGCCCTATCAGCAAATCGACAATCAGATCACCCGGGCAGAAGGCTCCGGTTTAGGTTTAACCATCAGCAAAAACCTGGTTGAACTGATGGGACAGACCTTACATGTGCAAAGTCAAAGCGAGGTTGGTAGTCAATTTTGGTTTGATTTACCCCTGCCTGTCAGCAACCAAACCGTGCCTTTACTGGATGAAAGCCAGCAAGGCTGCGAGCATATCAGCGGCTTTGAAGGGCCAGGTAAAACCATTTTGTCGATAGACGACAACCATTTTAACCGCGATGTGATTCGGCAGTATCTCACCCGTTATGGTTTTGATGTGGTTGAGGCATCTGGTGGGCAGCAGGGGCTGCAGTTGCTCAAACAAAATCAACCTGACTTGGTCTTGCTCGACGTGCTGATGCCAGACATGGATGGTTTTGAGGTGGTCGCTGCAATCCGTGCCGAGGCTGAATATCAGCAACTGCCTGTTATTGCACTGACTGCCACAACTCAACCCGATATGGAACAAAAGGCGCTGTCTTGCGGCTTTGACGCGGTACTGGCCAAACCGCTAGAGCAACAAAAACTGTTGGCTGCATTAAAAAACGCGCTCAATTTGGTTTGGATTGTTGAGGCTCCCGTTCTTGTTAACAAAGAGGCAGCCGATGAACCCATGCAGTTACCCGATGAAGCTTTGATTCGTGTGCTTAAAGAACATGCCGAGAAACACAATATTCTGGCGATAAGATCAGTATTGAAAGAACTTGAAGCAGACGGTCGTTACCAACAATTTCATGACTTGGTGGCGCCATTGGCGAGTCACTACCAGTTTGTTAAATTGGTTGAAGCGCTGGATAAGGTGTGAATTAATTGGTGATTTTATTGTTGCGGAGGCACTTATCAGCGAACCTCGCCATTCTATAAGCTTTTCACTTAAAGCTATAAGCATTATCTATAAGCCATTGCTGATAGTTTTACCCTAGAAACCGGTGAAATAGTCCTAACTGTTTGTTTTATATTTACTTTCAATACTTGGCAAGGACTGTGCAATAACTAACGCATAGGACAATTGTAAGAGTATCAGCAAAATGACCATCAGCCACATTATCTGTATCGACGAACACGCCCAATCTGACGTGGATATTAAACCCGCAGTCTTTGATTTTGGTGAAAAGAATGCCATTGAATTCGACATTCACACTTGTACTTCGGGACAATGTTGCATTGACTTTATTCGTGCTTGCGAACAAAAAGGGGAGCATGTATGCTGCGTCGTCACCGGGGTTCGATTGCCCGATATGACTGGCGCGCAGTTGTTGAGTCATTTAAGTGAAAAACACCCCAGATTAGGGCAAATTATTATTGCCGGGTTTGCTGAGATGGCGCAAACCTTGAGTTGGGTTAGGGCTGAGCTAAAACCCACCCGCTATATTGAAAAATGCTGTGACGCTCAACTCTTTAAAGAGTCTGTAGCCAGTGCATTGGACGGCTTTTTCAGCTTGAGCAAACCTGCGCTTAAGCCGATTTACTAATTATCAGGATGATTGAACATGCCCTTTAACAAACTAAAATTGCTCGAAATCTTTAACCGAATCCCCTTATTCAAATCGCTGGTACAACATGAGCGCGAGCAGGTACTTAATGCCGGTTGTACCATTGAATCTGCCGCGACAGGCAAATCGTTTATCGTCGAAGGCACCCATAGCCCGGTTTTTTACATTGTATTGTCGGGTAGTGCCTCGGTACAACACAATGGATATCAGGTGGGCACAATAGTCCCCGGGCAATTTATTGGCGAAGTGGGTTTTATCTGCTCTGAAGCCCGAACAGCGACAGTCACAGCGCTTAACGATATGCTGTTGTTGAAGATCACTCGTCAAAACTTTCAGAGTTTGCCGATTAAAATTCGTGAATCCATCAAAGACAAAGTGATTGAAGGGCTGGTGGAAAGGGCCAATCAACAAAACCGCCAAATTGTTAAACTGGGGCAATTACAAGCCGATAGCGCTGCGATTGCTTAGTTTTTGCTTTGTCGACTTCGTTGTCGCCACAGTTGTTGATAGTGAGGCAAAGCAATACTAAACAATGCCGCCAATAACAACGTACTGAATTCGATACCATTGCTGCCCGACCCAACAACAAACCAGCCGTGCTGCCAATGCACCATGACCAACCCCGAAAAATAGATAACCATATAGACGGCACATAATTGAGGGGTCATCCTGCCAAATGCCAGCACAGGTGAAGCAAATGCTTCAAACAGCGTAATGAATAGCGCAACCGCAATACCAAAAGGGATCCCTTGACTGTCAAGCCAGCCACCAAAAGGTTCATAGCCGCCAGTTAGCAGCCGATGCCAGCCATGGCTGGCAATAATAATGCAAACCGTGACCCTTAGAATAATACTCGGCATCGCTTGAGAAAGTTTGTTTTCTTGCGTCATCATGTGCTCTTTTGTTGTTTGAATATGGTCAGGTTAACACAATTCAGTGACGCTTGTTTTCTCGAAAATCGTTAGTCTAATATTTGAGCTAGATAGACTAGTATGGTAGTGTATACTATACTTTGTGGTTTTGAAAAATTGCTATGAAAATTTTTGTCACCGATGACTTTGCTGATTTTATGAAAATCGCCGGATTATCAGATCAAGACATAAAAAAGTCTGCAAACGAAGTGAATAATGGTCTTTTTGATGCTGATTTGGGTGGGGTTATCAAAAAGCGGATAGCGCCCAAGGGAATGAGCAAGCGAGATGCAAGCCGAAGTATTATTGCCTTTCGCAAGGATGATAAGGTTTTCTTTGTCGATGGATGGCGAAAGTCTGACGTGCCAAAGAAAGGCAAAGAGATACCTGATAAATTATTAGAAACTTACCGTCTGTTAGGTCGCTGTTTATTATCGGCAAGTAGTAAACAAATCCAAATTGATATAATCCAAGGCCTGTTGATAGAAATAGAATGAGAGAGCGAAAATGACTGACACTAGATTAGAAAAAATGCAGCGAATGGCGCAACGCTTCCATGCTACAGGCACCGTTGATAAAATCACCATGCGTACTATTGATGCTTTGGCCGCTCAAACTAAGGTTGAAGCAATGGATGGAGAACAAATTGTTCAACTGCGCAAGCGTGAAGGCATTAGCCAAGGTGTTTTGGCGACAATTCTAAACATGAGTAGCGAAAGCGTTAAAAAGTGGGAGCAGGGAAAATCCAAACCTCAAGGTGCAGCCCTTCGATTGTTGTCTGTGATTGAGCGAGGTGGGATTGAAGCTGTTATTTGACCAATCAACCAGCCATTCGGCTGCCATTTTGCCACGCACATTCATTGTGCCTATCAACAAATCAGTTTGCCCCGCCACCATCCAGCAATGCCTTTAACTGCGGCAAATTGGCTGCACGGGTTAAAATGCATTGTTGAATCATGCCATCTATGGCATTTAGCTTCTCTTGTAACCCCGGTACCGCATCAGTCCATTTGGCAAAAATAGCCTTTACCCTCGCGCCAATATCCGCCTCACAAGTGGTATAAAATGTATAAGGGAACCATTGTTGCTGGCTGATTTTGGCTAAAATTTTGGCTTTGTTGTTTTCAATATAATCCAACACATGTGATCTAAGCTGCGGGTTAAATGAAGGATATTGAAAACGATAAGCAATCCCACCGGAAGGCACTGCGCCTGATAGCAAAAATTCGTAATAACGGGTGACCAGTGATGGCTGAGTAAAATAACCTATTTTTGTAACGATATCTGACTTTAGATTAGCGTTATTAGAACCAAGGTAGGCTTTTTCATATTCTGTGAACTCATTTGTGGCCCCATGCGTGGCGACCACCTCCAATACGGCTGCTTTCATCGTTGGTGCCAGCATTGAACTTCCTGCTAGTACATCGCGATACTGGCTTTTTGCAAAATTTATCGCCTTGATGTCGCCCAGTTTAGCGCCGACCAAAATAAGTAGGTTTGCCTGTAGGGGTTGGCTAAAGGCAGTCGATTTATCCTCAACATCCCAAGAGATTGATTCTAACCGGTTGGCCAGTTTGCCCCCTAGATATCGACCATAGTCTTTGGCCAAGTCAGCAGGAATGAAATCAGTAAAAGCAAAAGCCAAGTCTCTGACAATATCGTTGGCAATTTTGTGGTGTAACGACAAGTCAGCCAACATAGCCAGTTTAAGAGACAAGACATCAGCATAAACCCGCTTGTTTATCTTGGTCAGGTGTTGGTTGTTCTCTAACCAGGCCAGTTTTTCGTTGTCGGCCAATAGGTGGATTTGTTGATTGATAATCGCCGCTTCTTTTGGTGCAACGTCATAGCGATAGTAACCAAACGCACCAGCATCAGGAAAAACAGCCTTTGCCCCCGCAGGCAGCGACACTGTCATTTGTTGGTTTTTAAGCAATACACTGTGCGTAGAAACGCCTTTGTCGCTGAATACCTTGAGTTTTAACGGCACCTGCCAAACCTGTTGCTGCTTTTCTTTACTGCTTGCACCAAAGGGTTGTTGTGACAGCAATAACTTGCCTTCGCTTATTTTTAAGTTGAGTAATGGAAAACCCGGTTGGTCTAAAAAAGAGGAGAAAATGGACTGTAACGGTTTACCACTGGCCTTTTCGATAGCGTGAATAAAATCGGCAAAGGTGGCATTGCCGTTTTGATTGGCACCCACATATTTGATGATGGCACTGCGGAAAGTCTCGGCACCCACATAAGCTTCGACCATATTTAAAATGGCATTGCCCTTGCTGTAAACCATCTGGCCACTGGCATCAACTTCAGCGCGGCTTTTAACCGCGCCCCTGATAGGCGATTGGGTTTCGACGTTATCATCAGACAATGAATCTAATTGCGGCAAATTCAGCTCGGCTGACAGCTTTGGCATTTGGGTCACTACAATTTTATTGGCCAGCCACTGAGCAAATGACTCATTTAACCACAAGTCATTCCACCATTTCATGGTCACTAAATTGCCGAACCACATGTGGGCTATTTCATGGGCGATAAGCGTTAAGGTAAACCGTTGCTCTGCCACCGAAGGGGGCTGGCTGAACAACATAAAGTCTTCTTTAAAGAACATCAAACCGGCATTTTCCATGGCGGCACCGGCATAATGCGGCACAATAACAAAATCCAATTTATCGTAGGGATACTTAATGTTGAAAAACGAGGCCACTTGGGCAAAGAGTTTTGCTGAGTGTTTTAGTATAAAACGGCTTTGTGGCAGCTTGCCCTTGGCCACATATAACTTAGCCGGTACTGGCATGTCGGGAATATCAACCGAATCAAACTTGCCAACCCCAAGCGCCAAAACATCGGTGTAAAGCGGTTTTGTGTCTACAAAACTGAACGTGTCCCATTGTGGCTTGCTGGTTTTTGTACTGATGGTGTTACCCAGCACCTGATAACCTGTCGGCACAGTGATTTCGAATTGAAAGGGGATTTTAAAATCAGGCTGGTCGAACGCAGGAAACACCGTTCGAGCCAGCATCGGCTGAAACTGGGTAAACAGATAGTGTTGTTTATCTTCGACGACTTTGAATAAACCCAAGCCCGTGTCGGTATATTTGCCCTCAAAATCGATTGAAAGCAGATACTTTCCTACGTTGATGGTCTGTTTTGCTGTCAATGAAGCAATATCGTATGAATTGATGCCTGCTAGCGACAATCTGTAACTACGATCTGTGCCCTTGAGCGTGATTGACTGTATCGACAGGTCTTTGATGTGAAGCTTAATGGTGTTGGTTTGTTTGGAGATATCCAATAATAATCTTGTCGAGCCGGTAAACGTCTCGGCACTTGGGTCTAGTGTCAGCTTGATGAATTGATGTGTGGGCCTGATTTCATCAGACAATTGAAATTCGTTAGCCGCCACCGATTGAGAGAGAAAACAAAACATTAGCCCTAAAACGAATAACCCTTTGGTGAGTTTACGAAAGCATAGCGTGACCTTGGCTGTTGGCCAAAGTCATCACAGATTTGGGGTCATTTGAGTTCAGGC
>JABSOG010000532.1 GCA_013216025.1 Algicola sp.
TGCAAATTCAATCCATTATCCCAGCGCTTATTCAAGGTGTTGTTGCCAAGCTTGAAGACAATTTAGCGGTTCAGATACAAGCGGCCAAAGATGCACATATGGCGGCAACTCACAGCGAAAGCGTTGCTGAAGGTAAATATGATACCTTTGGACTCGAATCATCCTACCTTGCTCAGGGTCAACAAAAGCGGGTTGAAGAGGTCACTGTTGCCTTACACTATTTTAAAGAACAGCTGCAAAAAGCGCTTAAACTAGCGCAAAACCAAAACCTCAAACCCAACACCGAGCGTCAATTTATTGAACCTTTGTGTTTTATCGCGCTTCAGAACGACCAACAATCACTGTATTTTGTGCTCGGGGAGCAGGCAGGCGGATTAAAAATCACCTTTGAAGACAAAATTGTCACTGTGATCACCCCAGAGTCACCCATCGGCAAAGCCATGAACGAAAAAATGCTTGGTGATGAAATTGATATTACCCTAAAAGGACAATTACAAACCTTCGAAGTGATGCAAATCGTCTAATCAACCACATTACTAGGGTTTTTTGGCAAAAACTTCACGAATAGTTTAAATTTATTGTTTGCAAATGAGGCTGGGCATTTTATTATACGGCACTTGCATTTTTTGGATTGAAAAAGTAGCAGTAAATGGCTGAAGAATTAAGAATAGTGTTGACGATCATTGGTGTATTGCTGATTGGCGGGATTTTTGGCCATGGTTTGTGGTCGATTAGAAAAAACAAGGAACAGTTGCGAGATTACAAAGAGCCGGGTTTTGACAGCAAATCTCTTGATAAAAGCACTGACAAAAATCACGATAAAGGCGGACTCGACAATCACGGTGTAGGCAAACCGAGAAAGCTGGGTGTTGGCAATGATGGTCGGCCTGAAGAACGCGCTGAACCTGTGATAAATGCGATTGAACCAGCGCCTGAGCCTGCCAACCACATTGAACCTTCTTTTGGCATGGATGAGCCAGTTGCGACCTCATTTGATCATGGCGCACCTCAACAATCAGTTCAAGGACAGTCGCAAAGCGAACCGGCGCAGCCTGAAGCTGAAATTGAACCCAGCGAAGTGTTGATCATTCATGTCAGTATGCCAGACAATCAAACCATTTCAGGTGCAAGTTTGTTGCCGCTGTTAATTAGCATGGGTTTTAAATTTGGCGAGATGGACATTTTCCATCGTCACCAAGACACCGCAGGTACCGGACCGGTATTGTTCTCTTTGGCCAGCATGTTTAATCCCGGCACTTTTGATATCGACAACATGGAACAAATTGCTACCAAGGGTTTGAGTTTGTTTATGACCTTACCATGTCACGGTGAAGCGTTGCAAAATTTCAACATGATGCACAATGCAGCGAAAAAAGTAGCTGAAGAGTTTGGCGCCCAACTGCTCGACAGCAAACGTAGCGCCATGACCGTACAGACAGTTCGTCATTACGTCGAAAAAATTCGCGAATTTGAACGCCAGCAACTGATTAACGGCTAGGGCAATTTATTTGGCCCCCATACCATTCCCGTTGTGACCAACCTAGGACAGGCTCCTAGGTGGCAACGGTTTTCCTCTTATTATTTTATACCCCAATCGGAATATTAAACGCAAGATGCTAAACGACCAACAAACTGATCTTTTTAATACCGTGAACGATCCCCAAATTAGCTTGGCAGAATTTTCAACGCTGATTGAAAAGGACCAAGGCAGCGAAGCTTTCAAGGCGCTTGATAACGACAAATTACTGACTTTTTTGATGGCAGCCAACGCCATGTATCGTGCAGGCACGCCAGCAATTGACGATCAACACTATGATGCGGCCCACCAATTGTTTACCGAGCAAAACCCGATGCATGAATTTGTTGTTCAAGTCGAAGCAGAGCCGGTGCACCAGTCAAAAACAGTGCCTTTGCCGGTTAAAATGTTGTCAACCGACAAAGCTTACAGCAAAACCGAGATAGAAAAGTGGGTAGTCAGAATCGAAAAAACTGCTGTCAAACTCGATATCGACAAAGACAGCATTGAAGTTAGGGTAACGCCAAAACTCGATGGTTATGCTGCTTTTGATGATGGTGAAAAACTCTATACCCGTGGCGATGGTACGCGTGGACAAGACATCAGCCGGGTATTTGAGCGTGGATTAAAAGTCCTCGACGATGGCAAAAGAGGGCAGGGGCCGGGTGAGATAGTGGTCAACAAAGCCTATTTTGACGCCAACCTTGCTGAGCATTTTGAAAACTCACGCAACATCCAAGCGTCAATCATTGCCGAAAAAAATGTCGACGAGAATATCCAAAAAGCCCTCGATGAGGGGGCCGCGGTATTTTGCCCCTTTATGCAACTTGGTGCATGGCAAGGCGGCGTTAATGATTTTATCGAAAAGTTTGAAACCATCACCGACGATATTTGGAAATCTAGCGATTTTGATGTAGACGGGGTGATCATAGAAACCACCAACCAAGCCATCAAAGATGACATGGGCGCGACCCGTCATCATCACCGCTGGCAAATTGCTTATAAAGCCAATATCGAGAAAGCTCAGGTAAAAGTACTCAACGTAATACCACAAACCGCCAGAACCGGTCGCATTAGCCCTGTGGTTGAGTTAGAGCCAACTAAATTGTCAGGTGCCGAAATTCGCCGTGCCACCGCGCACAACTACGGCATGGTCAAAAGTAAAGGCATAGGTCCGGGGGCCCTGATTGAATTGGTGCGTTCTGGTTTGGTTATTCCAAAAATAGAGCGGGTTATCGAAGCGGTAGAACCACAAATGCCAACTGAATGTCCCAGTTGCGCAACTAATTTGGTGTGGGACAGTGACAACCTGATGTGTCCCAACAAAATCGATTGTACCGCGCAGGCCGAAAACTCAATCATTCACTTTTTCAAAACCTTGGCTAACAACGATGGATTTGGTCCTGCGACGATTTCGGTGTTATACAAACACGGCATCAAAACCATCCACGATATTTATCAGCTGGATGAAGCCACATTAACGGATGCCGGTTATAAAAAGAAAACCGTACAAAACTTGCTTAATCAACTGGCTGCGAGTCGCAGTTTGCAAATCGAAGATTGGCGTTTTTTGTCGGCCTTTGGCGTTATTCGACTGGGGCAGGGTAGTTCTGAACGATTATTGCAACATTACGGTATCGAAAGTATTTTTGATGTTAGCGAAGAACAAATTAGCGACATCGACGGTTTTGCTGAAAAAACCGCCTCAGCCATTGTCGAGGGATTAGCCAATATCAAAGTCGAATTCCAGGCGATTTATGGGCAGGGTTTCAACCTTGAAATTACTCCACTCAAGAGCGAACAGGTCGATGGTGATAATCCTATCGCAGGCAAAGTGATTGTTTTTACAGGCAGTATGCAACAGGGTTCTCGTCCTGAAATGGAAAAACAGGCCAAATTACTCGGTGCCAAAGTGTCTAAGTCTGTCACGGGCAAAACAGATTTGCTGGTGACTGGCGAAAAAGTCGGTCCTAAGAAGCTCACTGATGCCGAGAATAAAGGGGTTAAGGTGATTACCGAGGCTGATTATCTTGAATTGATTGGGTAATAGATTTTTGTTTTTGTATTGGGTATCTCGTGCGGTACGGTAGGAACGAGCTCGGCAATTGCTCCATGCATTGCTCTACTGAGTTACATCCATGTAACAATCCAGCTCGCGATAAATGGCGTAGCCATTTCAAAATGTTGACGCAGCCCGTATATATTTGGTCCGGGAGGCGCTCCTCGGAGGCCAAAATCGCGAGCTGGAGCTCGCTCCTACCAAAATATCATTGGCAATTTGGCTGTGCATTTTGGTAGAATGCACAGCGATTTCGTTCTGCGATAAAACGTGTAACCCAACGAGTAATATAAAGCGTACTTTATGAATTTGATTTGGATAGATTTCGCCCTCCTTGGGGTGATCGGTTTTTCAACTTTAATCAGCCTCATTCGAGGTTTTGTTAAAGAAGCCATTTCATTGGTGGTATGGCTCGGTGCCTTCGTTATCTCCAGCACGTTTTACCAAGACTTGGCCGCATATCTCACCGACATAGATGAACCCATGCTGCGCAACGGCGTAGCCATCACCATATTATTTATCAGTTCACTGATAGTCGGCGCAATAATCAACTATATCATTGGCCAATTGGTCGCAAAAACCGGGTTATCGGGCACCGACAGGGTGCTGGGGCTGGTTTTTGGCGCCTTGCGCGGCGTATTGATTGTTGCGGCAGTATTATTCTTTTTAGACGCGTTTACCCCGGCAGGCAAGTCTGCATGGTGGCAATCATCGGTGTTGATCCCCGAATTTGGTTTTGTCATCGAATGGTTTTTTGAATACATCAAAAACACGTCAAGCTTTTTACAAACTAAACCTTAAACCCAAATTCTGAGGATAATCCTAATGTGTGGCATTGTTGGTATCGTAGGTAAAACATCGGTAAATCAAGCGATTTATGACGGTTTAACCGTATTACAGCATCGTGGCCAGGACGCAGCCGGGATCATGACCATAGACAACAACACCTTTCGATTAAGAAAGGCCAATGGTCTGGTACGCGACATCTTTCACACCCGTCATATGAAGCGATTGGTAGGCAACATCGGCATCGGCCACACCCGCTACCCCACCGCAGGCTCAGCCAGCTCTGCCGAAGCTCAGCCGTTTTATGTCAACTCCCCCTTCGGATTGACGCTGGCCCACAACGGTAATTTGACCAACGCCGCAGAGTTAAAAGAATCTTTGTTTAAAGTGGCCAAACGCCACGTAAACACCACCTCCGATTCAGAAATACTGGTTAACGTGTTTGCCCACCAATTACAGCAAGCACAAGGTATGGAACTGTCGCCAGAAGACATTTTCAAAGCCGTCACCAACGTCATTCGTAAAGTCAGAGGGGGTTATGCCGCATTGTCGATGATCATTGGTCACGGTATGGTGGCATTTCGCGACCCTAACGGCATTCGCCCACTGGTATTTGGCAAGCGCGAAACCGCCAACGGCATTGAATACATGATAGCTTCAGAGAGCGTAGCCTTGGATACCGGCGGATTCGAAATGATCCGTGACGTGGCCCCAGGTGAAGCGATTTACATCACTGAAGACGGTCGATTGTTCACCCAGCAATGTGCCGAAAATCCGATTTACTCGCCTTGTATTTTCGAGTTTGTGTATTTTGCCCGTCCAGATTCAACCATCGACAAAATTTCGGTTTACGCCTCAAGAGTGCACATGGGTCAAAAGCTGGGGGCAAAAATCAAAGCAGAATGGGAAGATTTGGATATAGACGTCGTTATCCCAATCCCTGAAACCTCTTGTGATATTGCGCTAGAAATCGCCGGTCTATTGAATTTGCCCTACCGTCAGGGTTTCGTGAAAAACCGTTACATTGGCCGCACCTTTATCATGCCGGGTCAAACCGAACGTAGAAAGTCAGTGAGGCGTAAACTCAACGCCATTGCGGGCGAATTTGCCGGTAAGAACGTATTGTTGGTAGACGATTCAATTGTACGTGGTACCACATCAGGCCAAATCATCGAAATGGCCCGCGAAGCTGGTGCAAAGAACGTTTATTTTGCCTCAGCAGCCCCAGAAATCAGATTCCCCAACGTATACGGCATCGACATGCCATCAGCCCACGAGCTGATTGCCTACGGTCGTGACGTAGACGAGATTTGTCAAGAAATCGGTGCAGATGGCATGATTTACCAATCACTAGACGATTTGATTGCAGCGGTAAGAGAGTGCAACCCAGAAATCAAACGTTTTGATACCTCTGTTTTTGACGGTAACTACATCACCAACGACATCGATCAGGCCTATTTGAACCGCCTTGATGCTAATCGTAATGATGATGCCAAGAGCGATAATGAAGATGCGCTTGAAACGAGTTTGGACATGCATAACGATCAAAGCTTGTGATAAGAACGTATCATTAACTTTGAAGGAGGGGCGTTCTTGCCCCTCCTACACTCTATAAACCCACATCATCACCCCGAGTAAACCAATCAACAGCACCAGCCCACAA
>JABSOG010000533.1 GCA_013216025.1 Algicola sp.
ATATGTTGGTTTCTCGCTTGCGCAAAAAACTGGGTGATGATTCGGCCAAACCTTTCAAAATTAAAACTGTCTGGAAAAAAGGCTACTTGTTTGTAGCTGACGCTTGGTAATGAAAAATCTATTTTTACGCCTGTATCTGTTACTTATCGTCGCCTTTTTGGGCATCGGTTGGAGCCTCGACCAGTTTGTCGACAGTTTCGAAGCCGATCAGAATATCACCAGTGATCTGGATATTCACAAAGGCACCTTTTTTCTGCTCAACAAAGAATTGATGCGTTTGCCAGAGCAAGAGCAAGATGGCTATTTGCAGGCTATTGGTTCGTCATTTGGTTTTCCAATCAGCTTGTCTGGTGCCAAACCGCTGAATATTTCACCACAGCAACACCAGCATCTTGAAGATGGTGGGGTAGTCTCGGTTTATGACGACGCTCAGGGTAGCAGTTGGTTTTATCAACAACTGAGCAACGCCGACAAGGTGATTGTTATTGGACCTGTTCAGTATCAAACTAAAAGCAGTCCACTGTGGTCGATTGTCTTTTTTGTCTTTATCGCGCTGGTGGTATTTATTTGGGTCTGGCCAATTGCCAAAGGCCTGCGTGAACTGACTCGGGCGGCTACGGCTTTTGGCACCGGCGATTTTACAGTCAGGGCAAAAATGTCTTCAACCGCGCCTTTGATAGATTTGGTTGAGCGCTTTAACGCCATGGCCCAGCGCATACAACGGTTGGTCGAATCCCACAAAGAATTATCCCACGGGGTGTCACACGAACTCAGAACGCCCATCGCCCGCTTGCGTTTTGCCATGGAAATGGTGCGCGAGGTCGACGAGCAGGCGCAGCGGGTCAAGTATCTCGACACCATGGACACCAACATTGAAGAGCTTGACGGTTTGGTTGATGAGCTATTGGTATACGCCCGTTTTGACCGAGAAGAGCCCAATTTGGATATTGCCAATCACGACTTGGCCGAAGTGATTGCCGATCAGCTGGCACGTTTTCAAGAAACTGAACCTCAGTTGGATATTGAGTTTATACCCAGTCCAGACTTGACCATAAAGATCGACCGTGCGGCAATTTGCCGGGTGGTGGATAATCTGGTGCGCAATGCGGTGCGTTATGCCGAGTCGAAAATTACGGTGTCGTATGAATTGGTCAATGATCAAGATAATGCTCATGTGAAGATCAAGATTGACGATGACGGCCCGGGTATTCCAGAGCAAAGCCGCGTAGAGCTGTTTAAACCGTTTGTGCGGTTGGATCAGAGCCGAGATCGCAAATCTGGTGGTATCGGGCTGGGTCTGGCGATAGTGAAGCGACTGGTCGAACTGCATCATGGCTCGGTTTGGGCTTGCGCCAATGACGATGGCGGGGCACGGTTTGTGGTGAGTTTGCCTTTGTGACGGTCAGGGTTAAGGTCAAAAAATTTGTAAGAAGCAAAATCCAACAAAATTCATGTTTTATCATTCCTTTTTTAATCTTTTCCTCCGTGTCTCCGTGTCTCCGTGGTGAAAGCTTTTGATTGTGCCTTTGCCCTTGATTTTACATCGCTTTAACTCCATATCTGATATCAAAGCCAAAAAACTATCCACCCAAAGGAAGCTATGAATCCATTAATCGAGTTAGCCCGATTACCCGCATTTTCAAAAATAAAACCTGAGCATGTTAAACCGGCATTAGAAAAAGCCATTGCCGAGTGTCGACAGGTTGTAGAAGATATTGTCGCGCTGGATGTGCCTTATACTTGGGATAATTTGGTGATGCCATTGGATGACAAAGATGACATTCTTGACCGAATGTGGTCGCCGGTATCTCATTTGAATTCGGTTTGCAATTCTGACGAATTGCGCGAAGTCTACGAAGCGTGTTTGCCGCTATTGTCTGAATACAGCACCTATATTGGTCAAAACGAAGCCCTTTATCAAGCCTACCATGTCTTTTCTCAATCAGACGAATATCAGCAACTCAATACCGAACGTAAAAAAGTCATCGACGATACCCTGCGTGATCTCAAATTGTCGGGTATCGGTTTGTCAGCAGAGAAAAAGCAGCGCTTCGGTGAAATTAGCGCCCGTTTGTCAGAGCTTTCTTCTAAATACAGCAACAACGTACTCGATGCCACTACAGGCTGGAATAAGCTGATCACTGTACAAAGCGAACTGGCCGGTTTACCGGAGTCATCCATCGCGGCAGCTAAAGCCATGGCTGAAGACAAAGACATGGAAGGCTGGTTGTTTACCTTGGATTTCCCAAGCTTCTTTCCGGTGATGATTTATTCTGAAAATCGAGCATTAAGAGAAGAAGTGTATCGAGCCAATTGTACCCGAGCATCTGGTGAGGGCCCTAATGCGGGCAAGTGGGATAACACGCAAGTGATGGATGAATTGTTGGCGCTCAAGCAAGAATCAGCTAATTTACTGGATTTTGACAATTACACCGAAGAATCAATGGCCACCAAAATGGCTGAATCAAGCGAGCAGGTGTTGACCTTTTTGCATCAACTGGCCAGTAAATCGAAAAAACAGGCCAAAGCCGATTTTGATGAAGTGGTCGACTTTGCCAAGCGTGAATACCAAGCCACTGATATTCAGGCTTGGGATTTGACTTATTACTCAGAGCAGCTTAAACAGCAAAAATATGCTATTTCAGACGAAGCTTTACGCCCGTATTTTCCTGAAGACAAGGTGGTTAGCGGTTTGTTTGAAACGGTAAAACGGTTGTTTAAAATAAACGTTGTAGAGCGAAAAGGCGTTGAAGTTTGGCATGAAAACGTGCGCTTTTACGACATCTTCGATGAAAGTGAAGAATTGCGTGGTAGCTTTTATTTTGACCTGTATGCGCGCGAGAAAAAGCGCGGCGGTGCCTGGATGGACGATTGTGTTACTCGCCGGATACACAGCGATGGTCAATTGCAAAAACCCGTGGCCTATCTGAATTGTAACTTCAACAAACCTGTGGGCGACACGCCTGCATTATTCACCCACGAAGAAGTCACCACTCTATTTCATGAGTTCGGTCATGGTATTCACCACATGTTGACCAAAGTTGAGGTTTCTTCGGTGTCGGGTATTAATGGTGTGGCATGGGATGCGGTTGAATTGCCCAGTCAATTCCTTGAAAACTGGTGTTTTGAACCCGAGGCGTTAGCTTATCTTTCTGGCCATCATCAAACGGGTGAGCCATTGCCACAAGATTTGCTGGATAAAATGCTGGCGGCGAGAAACTTCCAATCGGCGATGCAAATGATGCGTCAATTGGAGTTCTCCTTGTTCGATTTACGCATTCATGCTGAAGTTATCGGTGAAGAACATCAAAGCATTGGCGAAATACTCGATGAGGTTCGTGACGAAGTGTCGGTGTTCAAACCACCTGCATTTAACCGTTTCCAACACTCTTTCAGTCATATCTTTGCCGGTGGTTATGCGGCAGGGTATTACAGCTATAAATGGGCTGAGGTGTTGTCGAGCGATGCTTTTTCAAGGTTTGAAGAAGAAGGCATTTTCAATCCACAAACCGGCGCTGACTTTTTGCATCATATCCTGGAAAAGGGCGGGTCTGAAGAACCTATGGAACTGTTCAAGGCCTTCCGCGGACGTGAGCCTTCTATAGAGCCTTTACTTCGGCATTGCGGTATCGCCTGAGTTTACTTGGTGCCCCTGTTCGGGGCGCTACGCTTTGTTTGGCCTGCGGCCTGAAAGTCAAAAGATCTTAACACGGAGGCACGGAGGCACGGAGGAAAGAAAGAGGAAAAGCAAAAACATAACAAAAAGACAATAAAAAAGAAAAAATAGGTCATTTACAGACTCTATGGTGTGTTTAGGGTCTATGTGTTTGTTTCTTTTCAATCTTTTACGTTTTTGCCCTTCTCTTTCTTTGCTCCGTTACTCCGTGCCTCCGTGTTGAATGCTTTTGACCTTTCTTCTAACTGTGTTCAGCTTTAGCAGTGCGAAGCGCCACCGAATAGCCAGCAATTTTTTGCTATTTTTCCGGTTCTCGTCAATGATTAATTCTATGCCATTTTAAATGGTTCGAGTCAGGGACTTGCGTTAAGGCTTGTTTTGCCGCAATATCCCAATACTCAGTTCGCGGTCGTCGGTTTAATGACTGCCTTCTAACAAAAAAACACTGGTTTATAGATTGGGATTTACACGCGGTTATGATTGCTATTCTTAAGGGAATAAAAACAAATTACACAACAACGCTAACGCTATGTGCAGCCGTGATAACGATTGCTCTAGTGATTGTCGGTTATATTTCGAGTAGCCATAATAGCAATAACGAGACGCAGCAGCTGGCTCAAGAGCAGCAAGTGTACGCCGAGCGCATTGCCCGCCTCGCGTTGGGACTAATCCATGAAAGTAACCAACGGACGGCCCAATCTACCATCAAATCACTCGAAGCCAACCTGGATAAAATGGACGCCAACCATCAGGCGCTGACCAAAGGTGACAGCGAACTCGACCCCGAGCTTAATCAACTGTATTTTGGTGATGACAAACTCGACCAAAAAATTAAAGATTATCTGTTCAGTGGCCGTCAGGTGATTGCCGCCAAAAAACGCGCCGATGAATTGCTGCTCAGAAAAACCGGTCAGGTTTTTGTCAACGACCGTCCCAACATCATCACCGACAAGCTCAGAAAAATCGTCAAAATTCACCAAAGCCAAGCCGAAGATTCAGCCTTCATAGTGACCATCAGCCACTTTGTGGTCTGGCTGGTGGCATTGATACTGGTCTTTGTGGCCGGCGCGGCAAAATTCACACCCATCGCCAAGCAAGTCACCGAAAAGGTGACCGACTTAGAAGAGAAAATCGACGAAGCGCTCAAAACCAAAGCGCAGGCGCTTGAAATGGCCAGCAACAAAGACCGCTATCTGGCCTCTTTGATTGAAGAAATAAGAGCCCCGATCCATGGCGTGCTGGGTATGGTCAACCTGCTCAAGCAAACCAGCAGCGCTGAACAGCGCCATTATTACGCCGACAAAATCGAAAATGCCACGGCCACCTTGTCACACTTGGCCAAACAGGTGCATGACTTTTCACAAGCTGAATCTGGCGCGCTGGTCATTGAAAAGAAAGAGTTTTTGGTACTGAAATTAATTGATGATGTGGTGGCATTGATGAAACCTCGGGCCAAGAAAAAACAACTGCAATTGTTTGTTCGTGTGGCGATGGATTTTCCCCAGACCATTCTCGGTGACGAAAACCAACTGCGTCAAATTCTGTTGAATCTACTGTCTAACGCCATTCAATTTACCGACAAAGGTCAAGTCACCTTATCGGTTAGGGCTGAAACCCAAAACAACAGCAGTTTGACCATGCACATCTCTGTTATTGATACCGGCCCTGGTTTGTCAGACGAGCAGCAGAGCAAAATTTTCCAGCCATTTGAACAGGTTGGCCAAAGCGAAGCCCATTCTGTTGGCGGCACAGGCCTCGGTTTAACCATCGTTAAACAGCTTTTAGAACTAATGAGCGGCACCATCGAATGTCGCTCTCAGGTAGGTAATGGCACCACGTTCACTTGTCGTTTGCCCATCAGCGTGGTTTCACATTCTACCGGCGACCATGGTAACAAAGATCTTGTTGATAAACTGTCACGCTTGCGAGTGCTGGTGGTTGACGACGAACCTTCGATTCTCGATATCGTCAGCGCGGTGTTGAGCAAGGTCAATGTACATGTTAAAACCTGTGAACTGGCCGAAGAGGCTTATTCTTATGTGGTGCACGAATACCAACAAGGCCACGAAATCGACATCATCATCACTGACTGGGAAATGCCGGGCATGAATGGTGAGCAAATGGCCACTAAGATCACCGAGTATCTCGATAGTGCCGGTGTTGCGCCGCCGAAATTTATCCTGCTCAGTGCTTTTAAGGCTGGTGATTCATCTAGTTACGAACGGACTATGTTTAACTCGGTTATCAAAAAACCGTTTAAGGTGCCAGAGCTTATTAACAACCTATTGATTGTTTCTCAGGTAGAGTTTGAGGTCG
>JABSOG010000534.1 GCA_013216025.1 Algicola sp.
GGCAACGTGGCGGTCAATACCCTGAAAATTTTGCGCAGCAAACCGCGTTGTGTCAGGGCTGTGACCAATCCGGTTGCCGCCCTTGGCGGGGCCGATGTACCACCGGTAAACAACATTCGGGTGCAGGCCCCTCAGTCATTGCAAAATACCGGAGTAATTGTCAGCCGCGACGATTACCGCTATTTTGCCAGAAACTTCGCGGGGGTCGTGGCCAACCAATTAGATGACTTAAAAGTTCGTGGTCGCGACATTGTGGTACTGACCATCATCACCGAACAGTCTCAGCCTGCCGAGCCCATCTGCGCCGACCTGAAAAAAGCCATCAAGCACTATCAAGTCAATAAAATGCGGGTAGAAGTGTTACCGGCACAACTGCTGCCTTTTCAACTGCGGGTGCAAATACTGGCCGAAGACAATATCGTGTGGGCCGAATTGAAAACAACCGTTAAACACCTATTGGCCCAAACTTACGGGCTGCGCAATCGCTGTCCGGGTGAAGCTGTACAAAGCGCCCAGATCATCAGCCTTGTGCAGGCAACACCCGGTGTACGTTCAGCCCATCTGCAACAACTGTCGCTGGTCACAAAAGCCGATATCAACCACAGTACATCACAATTAACCGCCAAAAGGGCGGTTTATTGTGCCAGCAAAAAAACTTATAGCGGTGCCGAAGTGCTGATTAGCTGTGACTTTGATATCACCGTTATTGTTGGAGAGCTTGCATGAACGAACGTTTTTATAACCTTATTCCGCTGGTTTACAAAGAACAAGACTTCGAGCAGGGCCAACCCTTAAGGGCGTTGGCTGCGGTGCTTGAACAAGGTTACGATTTACTCCATGAAGATATCGCCAAGTTATATGAAAACTGGTTTATCGAGCTGTGTGATCAATCCATCATCGTTAATATCGCCCATCAGGTGGGCATAGAGGACTTAGATGAGCGCGATTTGCTCAAAAGCGAAAGGCGTTATGTGGCCAATCATCTGGCCTACAAGCGCCGCTCGGGCCAACAAAAAACCTTAAACAATGCCTTGCAGGACAGCACCGAATACAAATTTATCACCCGTGATGCCTATGATAAAATGGCGTCAACGTGGACGCCAGCCGACCCGAGCCATCTACCGGTCACCTTTTTGGTGGACGATCAGCCAGCGCCTTTTGACCAATCATCCAGAACCGCCGACTTTAGAAATAATCCCCCCAATGCATTACACCCACAAGCCCTGCAATCGGCCACATTGCAAACACAACACGGTCGTATCAACTTAAATTCGGTCAACTTATCTGTTTGGACAATGACCAGCATACCCGTCACCAAAGTACAGTTGGCTAGGGTTAAAGGCGCAAAGGGCCGTTATCACCTGAGTCCGTTGGGTTTTGATTTAAAACTGTCGAATGATCACGGATTATTCAATGATGCTCACCGCCAAGATGCACAACCCAGACCCGTCACACGCGCCAATTACCGTGATTATTTACCATCTGGTCAAGATGAAACACAACATGCCCCGGTCAACTTTTATGTGTTCGACCCACAAAAACGCCGTTATGAAGCCTTGCCCAGCGGCAAAATTCAACTGGCCGATTTAAGCCACTGGAAAACCAACAGTCACCACGATGCGGCCATTGTATTTGACCCCGATAGTGGTCGAGTAGAGATTTTGCAGCAAACATTAACTGGCCGGGTATACGCCAGTTACGCCTATTATGCCAACACGTTTTTTGGTGCCAGAGCGCATTACACCCAAATCAACATCGCCGCTGAACAACCCATATTGGTGTGTGGCAATACAGCCTATGCCGGCACTGTGGCGACAATGACCGAGGCCTTGCAGCAATGGCAACAGTGTCACAGCAGTATTGTGCTTATCGACAACCTGATTTATCAAGATGACCTTGCCATCGACCTTAAAGGCAAAAACCTCAAGATAACGGCAGACAATAATACCCAGCCGCTGGTTCAGGGTAAAATCACCCTGACAAATTCGGCCAGTGAAAGCGCCGAAGTGCTGATTGAAGGGCTTAATATTGAAGGCACTATCGAGATTGGCGATAACATTCATCTCACCCTGTACAAAACCACCTTGCTTAACGAATCGGTTTCGTTAAAGGCGCTTGACAGCAACGAAAGTCATCAACAACATCGACAAGTGACCCTGGTTAACAGCTTGGTTAGCGCTTTTATCTGCCCAAAAGACAGCCAAACTACCATAAAAGACAGCGTAGTGGTCACCCACCAAGACCAGCAACCACAAGGCATAGTGAGCATTGAATCTTCTACCGTCATGGGCGATTTTTACTGCCGTCAAGTTCAAACAATCAAAGACAGTATTATCAGCGGTATCTTGATGATAAAAGACCCCAGAGATGCACAACTGAGCCATTCATATATGGGTGGCTGTGAAAGCGCCTTAAATGGCCAGACCAACCAATTGGTTATTGGCACCGAACACGACCACCGGATTTTACATTTTAAAGCCAGTTCAATAGACCATGCGCAGTTTTGCCGACTGTCTTATTACAGCGCCGAGGTTATTCTTATTGGTGCGGCCAATGGCGAAGAAATGGGGGTTTTTAATGGTTATCGGTGTCGTTTGCGTGAAAAAAAATTAATCGAAAGAATCGACAAGTATCTGCCCCACGGGTTAGATCTTCAACTTGTCTCCATGGACTAATAAGGAAATCGCCACATGAGCGGAGATTTTTCGAGGGTAACGTTTGATCCTCAAAAAGCATATACACAAGTGCTGATGCAACAAGGCAGAGTGATACTTGATGCCGACTGGAACGAAATGCAGGCCATTCAAAACAGGAAGAACGAGACGCTGGTCGAAGACCTGATTGGGTCTGTGGCATTTCCGGTGAAAAAGCCCGCCTTTAGTGCGCACGTACAAGGCGGATTGCGCTTTAACGGCGATGCCGATTTTGTGATGATCGATAGAGACGGGCCACATTTCGACTTCAACAAATCCTTCTCGATAGAAGCGAAAATCACCCTTGAGCAACACGACAATGCCATGGCGATAGTCAGCCAATGGCAAGACGCGCAGCACTTTAATGGTGAATGCGGTTTTTGCTTTGGGGTATACCCCGATGGTCGATTGTTTTTGCTCAGAAGCATCATGCACCGACGAAACCTCGAAATAGATGAACTGATCTCAACACACCCGCTAAAAATCGGCCAAAACAGCCAAGTTGCCGTCACTTATAACGGTAGATTGGTCAAACTGTTTATCGATGGTCAATGCGTTGGAGCAACAGAAGAACAACACACTGGTTACTTGGAACCAGCACCCACCATTATTGGTGCTTCACGGTTTGGCAATCTACCCGACCGATGTTTTAAAGGTAGCATCAGCGATGTTCGCATTTGGTCACGATGCCTGCGCGAAACAGAATTCGACAGCGATGTGTTTAAATACCCCAAAATAGGCGAAATTGGCCTGCAAGCTTGGTGGCCACTCAATGAAGGGGCAGGGGATTTTGCCAGAGACATCAGTGGTCACGGATTTGATGGTATTTTGGGGTGGGGCGTAGCACAAAACAGCCCCAAGTGGCTGCAAAAACAACTGACATTCAGCCCGGGTCGGATGTATTTGAATGGCATCATGGTCGAACAATTTGAACCGATTCACTTTACTGAGCCAGATTTATCTGACGAAGGCGGTTATTTTCTGGTCTTTGTGCAAATGCGACAAGTGCTGATCAACGGTGGCGAAGACAACGACATTATCGAACCCGCGTTAGGCACTGAAACAACCCTGCGGCAGAAAACCGTGTTGGATATTAAGTGTTTTCCCGAAAATGGCACTGTGTCGTCCGCTGAATTACTCGCAGAGGCTTGGCAAGACTACCAACAGCCTTTAACCCGGCCAGGGCGCTTAAAAGCAACCGTTTTAACTGATCACCCCGACTTTAATAATGGTTTATATCGTGTTGAGGTATACAAAACAGCCGACTTGAAATATCAGCAGTCGCTTGAAGTGGTTTGGACAGCCGATAACAGCTCGTTAAAATTTGAGGTCGAAGACCTCAAGGCCAACCGCTTGACCGTGTTTAACCTGACCCACAGCAATACCGTGATAAAACCGGGCAGTTATATCAGCCTGACAGACCAACATGGCGTTAGATTGCATCAGGGCGACAAACTGCTAAAGGTGACAGATGTTGATTACGAGAATGAAGTTATCGACTTTACCGGAGAAATAACCCAGCCCACAGGCCCTGTTTTTATGCACTTTTGGCGTAGCGATGTTTGCTGGGTAAACGGCAATGATGCGGGCGAGTATCAATTGAATATCGATAACCGCCTGAAACTTCACTTTGAACCGGGCGCTTTTTATGATGAGGGCAGCCATTGGCTTATACCTGCACGCAGCGTGACCAATACCCTGCTGTGGCCGTTAGACTGTTATCAAACGATGACAGGTGCTGCCCGCCAGCTTGCGCCGTTGGCCGAATTTAGTTTTTTTGGTCAAACCTGCTGGTTACATCACGATAAACGCCCCTATTTTTATTCTGCCACCGAAGGCGAAGCCTTTATTCGTAAATCTGGCGGCACGTTTACCGGCTCGGTCACCATTGATGGCGACTTAACGGTTAATGGCGACATCAGCGACAACTGCATTGGCACGGAGCAACTAAAAGACAATGCGGTAGATTTTCACAAAATAAAGGGCAACTTGGGGCTACACCTTGGCCAATGTGTGCTTAGTCAAAGCCAGGTTGCACCACCAGGGTTTTCAAAAGTCGGCAAATTAACCGGCGACACCGAAAGTTCATCCTGGGGACTAATGGCAGACCAGTTGCCATTTGCCGAGCCATTCACAGCGCTTAATGTCGGTGAAAGGGTCTTTATTCTTTATGGTCGTGGCGATGTTTTTGAGATTCTACAAGACCCACAAACCGGACAATTAGAATTGATTGAAAAATGCCCCAGAGAGGGTGGTGCAACAAGACGTTTTGCCAGCTGTGCCCATGACAACCATATTTATGTTGCTGGTGGAGAAAAAGTTGATGGCAAAAAATCTGATGATTTCTATCGTTATTCATTGTTCGAAGATCGCTGGCAAAAACTGCACAACCTCAAGCACCCGACTACCCATTTGTCACTTTGTGCCGGTGGGCCCTATATTTACGCGATGGGCGGCATACACAACGCATTTTTAGGTTTGTTACAACATGATCCCAGCCACAAAAATGAACGCTACGACCCCATGGAAGACGAATGGCACGTCATGGCCAATATTCCAGACTACCGTTATTCAGCCTCGGCAGTAGAAATTGACGGCAAAATTCACTTAATTGGCGGCTCAGACCGACAATTGTCAGGCCTGTTATCAGAATCATTTCAAAGCGCCCATTACGTCTATGACCCGCAGGACGACTACTGGCAAGAAAAAGCCGCCATACCGTTGGCTCGCAGCCGTTTTGGCGCCGTGGTGCACGATGACAAGATCGTTTGTATGGGCGGAAAAACAGGCACAGGTTATACTGGTAATGTGCAGGTATATAACCCTCAAACAGACCGTTGGCGCTCACAAGCGTCATTAAATTACCCAAGAAGTCATGTTGCGGCAGTGATTTTAGGTGATCATTTAGCGGCTTTAAGTGGCAAAACGTTTGAAGGGTATAACAGTGTGATAGAAGAGCAGATTTTATCGACCGATTTTTATGTGCATCGGTTGGATGAGTATCTTTGACCCGTAGGCGAACCATCAGATAAACAAGGGGTAAAACGATGAGAGAAAATTTAAAAACACCCGAAGTAATACAAAAGGTTGTCCAAAAGGCAGCACCATTCACACCCGTGCCTGAACACCATGATATTGCCGAATCGCCGGGTCACAACTTTGCGGCTGTGCAGCTTAAAAAGGTCAATAATACCGGTTTGCCCGATAACCTAAAATCAGGCATGGAAAACCTTTCGGGCATGAATCTGAGCCACGTCAAAGTACATTATAACTCCCCTAAACCGGCAAC
>JABSOG010000535.1 GCA_013216025.1 Algicola sp.
AAGGGCAATGGCGATGGTCTTGCATCGCACGGGTGCAACTGTGTTTGTCGCTGACGATATGTTGCCAGGTTTGATCAGGTATCACGCTTGGCCAGCTGTCTTTGTCACCATTCCACTTTTTGCTGTTATAAGCCTTACATAATTTGTGTAGTAGCTTTTTGGCTTTGTCGTTTGGCGGTGTTAACAACAGTTGTTGAAAATCGACATCTTCTGCCTGTCCATCGGCAAACATCGCCAGTTTGCTCAAGCAGGCATAACGTTGTCTGCCCTTGATAATGTCGAAGCTGAAATCTAGTTCTGAATGCTTGGCAAAAAACGGCAGGTCTTTGTCGGCCAGTTGTTCTTGAAGCGCGACGGTGGCGGTAGAGATGACAACCTTTTGGTTTTGCGCCTTGGCCAGTGGAATAACCCCCAAACAATAGGCCAGCGATTTGCCGGTGCCAGTGCCTGCTTCTATTACGCAGATACGTTTTTGCTTGTCATATTCTCCGGCCATGGTCTTGGCAATTTCGGCCACCAGGAAGTTTTGTTGTTTGCGTGGCTGGTAATTGGGCAGATTTTTGCTGATGGTTTTGTGAATAGAACGGATTTTTTGTTTGATTTGGTCAGACAGAGTCAACATCGGCTTTCTTATCGGCTATATAAAGGCAAGGTATATAAAGGAGGGGGTAATATAATCGTTATCACAGGTTTCAACAAGTGTAGTGAACCCTCCAAAATGTAAACCATGCTTTACAGAACGTTTAGACATCTTTGGTCTATCGTTAAGTAGTTGATAACCAATAATTATAACGATTGCGATGAATAGCGTGTATTTTGTGGCCCTTTGGGCGTATATTGGATGTCGCAACAAGGAGTTTGCTTAAATATTGTACATGGGAAGCCAATATCCTTCAGCTTTATACAATATTATCAGCCTGATTTTTATACCATTTTTAACAAGACTGAATCATACGACAATAACTCGTTGCAATAGTTCAATGTGATGTTAAAAAGAAAGTTGACGTTTAAAACTAAAAACGTTTACTATAGGCGCCGATAGTTCAGGTTTAAAACCTTTTTTCAGTAAAAAAACAGATGCCTTAATCATATAAAAGGCGCTAATCATAACAATGGGCTCACTTTATCTAAAGTAGTCTGGGGAGATATACAATGCATAATTTCAAGAAGAGTGTCGCTGCTATCGCAGTTGCAGCATCTTTAGGATTGTCATTTAACGCTATGGCCGCTTCTGAAGCGTTGTCCGGTAGTGTAAATGCCGCGAACGCATCAGAGTACACAGTACAAGCAAAAGATCCAAAAACTGGTTCAACTCGTACTGTATCTGTTAACGCTGACGGTTCATTCCGCTTCGCGAAAATGGAAACTGGTGTTTACCACGTAATCGTCATGAAAAATGGCACTAAAGTAGCCGAAGATGACGTTCGTGTTTCTTTGGGTTCAAGTGCATTTGCTGCGTTTGACCTGAACGAAAACATTGAAAGCATCGAAGTTCGTGGTGCTCGCATCTCAAGCATCGATTTGTCTACAACTGACTCCGGTTTGGTTATCGGCGAATCAGAGCTGGACATCATGCCTATCGCTCGTAACATGACTGCGGTTGCCTTGTTGGCACCTGGTACTGTTCAAGGTGATTCAGGTTTCGGTAACACCGCTTCTTTCGGTGGTGCATCAGTTTCTGAAAATGCTTGTTTCATCAATGGTCTGGAAGTAACTAATACCCGTAACGGTCTTGGTTGTGGTTCTGTTCCTTTCGAATTCTATAAAGAATTCCAAGTTAAAACTGGTGGTTATTCTGCTGAGTTTGGTCGTGCAACCGGTGGTACTATTAACGCTGTAACAAAGAGCGGTACTAACGATTGGGAATTCGGCGCAACAGCTAACTGGACACCAAGTGGTTTGACTGAAGACGGTCAGGTTTCTCGTGCAGATGGCGGTACTGGTGTAGTATTCACTGATGACCGTAATGACGAGTTCAGCAGCTTTGATTACTCAATTTCAGCGTCTGGTCCTATCATCGAAGATACTTTATTCATCTACGCTTTGATTAATCCACGTGATATTGACAACAACTACGCTATCAACGCTAACGGCCGTTACGGTGCCCTTGATGAGTTTGATACTCGTGAATCTAGCGGTGGCGACAACCTTTTCTGGGGCGCTAAAATCGATTGGGATATCTCTGATAACCATCGTTTAAGCTACTTCGCTTACTCAAACCGTAATGACACCGTTGAAAATCGTTATTCTTACGATGCTGAAACTCAGGTTCGCGGTGATAACATCGGTACCTTCTTGAACATGCGTGGTGGTGATGCACAAAGTATCAGCTACACCGGTTACTTGACTGACGATTTGAACATCTCGGCACTTTGGGGTAAAATCGAAACTCAGTTCTTGACCAACGCTTTAGATTTGAATGATAACTGCCCATTTGTTGATGACCAACGTACTAATCCAACTGTTGTCGCAAGTCGTTGTGGTTCAGGTACTACCAAGAACAGTGCTAACGAAGACACAAACACCCAAATCCGTTTTGACGCCGAGTACTTGATTGGCGATCATAACTTTAAAGCGGGTTATGAAACTCAAGACCGTTCATCTATCAACGCTCGTGAGCCTATCGGTGGACATCAGTACACTTACACCAATTTGGCTGTAGGTGCTTCATTGCCAAACAACATCTATACCAATAACACAGGCGCTGTTCAAGACATCGTTCGTGACCGTATCTTTGCTGGTGGTGGTTTCTCTGTAGATATGACTGCATACTACTTGGAAGACCAATGGCAGTTAACTGATAACTTGATGTTGAGCATCGGTTTGCGTAAAGACAAGTTCTCTGGACAAGGTGTAACTGGCGTCGAGTTGTTTGACTTTGACACTAGTATCGCACCACGTTTGGGCTTCACTTGGGACGTAGCTGGCGACGACGAGTCTAAACTTTATGGTACTTACGGTACTTACTATCTGCCTGTTGCCAACAACACGATTTTCCGTGCGGCATCTGGCGTATCTGACGTAAGAACTTATTACACTTTCACCGG
Organism: Algicola sp.; assembly: GCA_013216025.1. Taxonomy (GTDB): domain Bacteria; phylum Pseudomonadota; class Gammaproteobacteria; order Enterobacterales; family Alteromonadaceae; genus JABSOG01. The sequence continues at coordinate 3,048 of JABSOG010000535.1, forward strand.
TATCGACGGCACTAACGGTACTCCTACTGGTTTGAGCTCTGTTGGTCAAGTTGTTAACTCAATCTCAGCTATTCCTTCAAAGCCTTTGTTCCAATCAGAAGAAGCTGACCCGTTCTCACGTGATGAGTATATCATTGGTTACGAAACTGCATTGACTGACGATTTGACTGTGTCTGTTCGTGGTATTTATCGTGAAGTAACTTCAGCACTGGATGATTACTGTGGTGCATTCGCATTGCCATACTGCTTGCTGGTTAACCCTGGTAAGAGCGCGACAGCATTTAAAGATGGTGTTTACTACTACGGCCGTGGTGATGAAAGAAACAACATCGACGCTGATAACATCGATTGGAGTGTATTGGGTAATGCTGATGGTATTCCTGATCCAGGTACTCGTACTACAACGACTGTTGAACAACTTGGTTTGCCAGAAGCGAACAATGAGTACACTGCATTGCAAGGTACTTTAGACTACCGTGCAGAAGACTTGACCTTGAAGTTCATCTACACTTGGTCTCGTTCAGTTGGTAACTTCGAAGGCGCGGTTAAATCTGACATCAACCAAACTGATGCTGGTGTAACACAAGACTTTGACTTCCCGGCTCTGATGGAAGGTGCTGACGGTTATCAAGCAAACGATCGTCGCCACGTCTTCAAAGCATTCGGTAGCTACAGCGTTACAGACGATTTGAGCATTGGTTTCAACGCTATATTGTCAAGTGGTAAGCCTAAGTCTGCGTTCGGTGCTGGTCACCCACGTTCTGACGATGGTGAGTGGTATGGTTCTTACGGTGATACTTTCTACATCTTCCAAGGTTGTCCTGATGACAACGGCGATGGTGCATGTCAGCAAGCTGAAAAAGACTACAACTTCATCCCACGTGGTACTGTAGGTCGTACTCCTTGGACCTTCAACATGGATTTGAACATGTCATACAACTTCGAAATGAACGGTATTGACACGCGCTTATCTCTTGATATTTTCAACGTGTTGAACTCACAGTCTGTGATCAAGATCAACGAACACTATGAATCAAGTGAAGGTACTGTTAACGCTTACTACGGTGCTGCACAAGCTTGGCAGGCCCCACGTAGCGTTCGCGTTGGCTTCGAAGCTCGCTTCTAAACCTTGTAGCACTTAAGTTACATATTGAAGGGCTGCTTTTGCAGCCCTTTTTTTTTGCGTGAGTATTTTTGCCTGTAAAAGCAAAGCTTTACAAACAAAAATACTCACGCAAAAAATTAGTCATCCATCCCGTATCTTTGAGTTTAAGTTGCAAATAGATTACTATCTGCACTCAATTATTTATTGCAGTGATTCACGGTAACTCTCTATGTCATTTTCCTTCATGTCAGCTCAAAAATTTAAGCCAACTCGGCTAGCATCAGCTATTTTAACCTGTTTATTACTCACTTCATGTGGCGGAGGAGGTGGCTCTTCACCAACGCCTACACCAACTCCAACCCCAACGCCAACACCGACTCCTACGCCGACACCAACTCCAGTGCCAGTAATCGCTTTTACTGAGGTTTCTACTGAGGCGGGTTTGCCCAATTCTTCACTGTTCATGTCTGCAGACATGGCCGAAATGATGGGTGCCAGTGTGACCGTTGGTGATTACAATAATGATGGTTGGTTGGACATTTATCTTGTTCGTTATAAGAATGACAACCTGCTGTACAAAAACAATGGTGATGGAACTTTTACCGATGTTTCTATTGAAGCCGGTGTCAATGTCACCAACAGTCGTGGTGCTTCTGCTACTTTTGCCGATTTTGATGGTGATGGCTGGCTCGATATCTTTGTCAGCAGTTTTGCTGCCACCCAGCCCACCGTGTTCAGAAACACTCAAGATGGCAAGTTTGAAAATGTCACGCAAGGCTCAGGTCTTGAAGGTGCCAACAAAGCCTCTTTCTCGATGGCCTTTGGCGATTATGACAACGATGGCGATAATGATTTGTTTGTGACCCATTGGAAAGAAGAAGAAAACTCCGAGTTTTTACAATACCTGTGGCAAAACCAGGGCGATGGTACTTTTATTGATGCCAGCGTCGCCTCGGGTGTCAGTGCGGCATTAAAAGCGGCTGACGTCAAAACCTTTACACCTAACTTTACTGACGTCAATAATGACGGCTGGTTGGATTTGACCATCTCCAGCGATTTCAGTACTTCGCGATTGCTTATCAATAACGCAGGCGTCTATGTCGATGGTACAACGGCAGTTATCGATGATGAAAATGGCATGGGTTCTGCCATGGGTGACTTTGACAACGATGGTGATTTAGACTGGTTTGTGACTTCTATTTTTGAAGGTACTGGGGACCAACGTAGCGGCAACCGTTTATATCAAAATGATGGCCAGGGCAATTTTACCGATGTCTCAGAGAATGCCGGTGTCCGTCAAGGCCATTGGGGTTGGGGTAGCTGTTTTGCTGACTTTAACAACGATACTTTCTTAGATATTTTCCACGTTAATGGCTTTGGCAACGAATTGTCTAGTGATGCGGCAAACCTGCAAGCATTCTACGAAGATCCTTCAAAATTATTTATGTCAAATGGTGACATGACGTTTACCGAACAAGCGGTTGAGTCAGGTATTGATGACGATCAGCAGGGTAGGGGCATCGTGTGTTTCGACTACGATCGTGATGGCGACCAAGACATCCTGATCTCTAACTTTGCTCAGCCATTGCGCCTGTATCGCAACGACAGCATCACCAACGCTAATTACCTAGGCGTTAAACTGGTTGGCAAAGCGCCTAACACTCAAGGTATCGGTGCCCGGGTATTTATCACTGTGGGTGATGAGCAGCAAATGCGTGAAATTCGTAACGGCAACAACTATTTGTCATCCAACCCGGTAGAGGCGCACTTTGGTCTGGCTGGCGGTGAGACGATTAGCGAAGTGAAGGTTATCTGGCCTGATCATAC
>JABSOG010000536.1 GCA_013216025.1 Algicola sp.
TCAAACGCCGCGTGGGTGACCGCTTGGGTTTGATTCTTTTTGCCGATACCGCTTTTTTGCAAACCCCATTAACCCACGACCGAGATACCGTGCAGCAAATGCTCGACGAATCGGTGTTGGGTCTAGTCGGCGAAAAAACCGCCATCGGGGATGCTTTGGGCCTTGCGGCGAAAAAATTTGAAGAAGAAACCGAAACCAACAAAATACTGATTTTGCTGACCGATGGCCAAAACACCGCCGGTAATATCACCCCCGAAGAGGCGTTGAAAATTGCGGTCAGCAAAAAGATCACGGTCTACACCATCGGTGTCGGTGCCGACGAGATGCTAGTACAAAGCTTTTTTGGCAACCGCCGCATCAATCCTTCACAAGATTTAGATGAAGCGATGTTGACCAATATAGCCACCCAAACCGGTGGCCAATACTTTCGTGCCCGTGATACTAAGGGTTTAGAAGACATTTACAACCGGCTCGACGAATTAGAGCCCATCGCCAAAGATACGCTGACCATGCGTCCGCTCAATGCCCTGTTTCATTATCCGTTGGCACTGGCGTTATTATTGTCATTATTAATGGCGCTCGGTCGTCGTTACAGCTCGGCAAAACTGAGTGAGGTAACCTCATGAGTGAGTTTCATTTTATCCGTCCATTGTGGTTTATTGCCTTGGTGCCGTTGGTGTTTATGCTGTGGCAGCTTCATCGCCAGAAACGACACAGTAATGGCTGGCAGCAAATCATCCCAAGTCACTTGGTCAACCATTTAATTCAGGGCGAATCAGCCAGTGCCCATCAACCTTTTTGGTTACTCGCCGTTGTATGGCTGATTGTGGTCAGTGCCCTTGCCGGACCGACCTGGGAAAAACTGCCGCAACCGGTATATCAAACCAATACCGGCAAAGTGTTGGTGATGGATATGTCGATGTCGATGCGCGCCACCGACCTCAAGCCTAACCGCCTGACCAAAGCCCGCTTTAAAGCCATCGATTTAATTGCAAAAATCGACGATTCTGACATGGGTCTGGTGGCCTATTCGGGTGATGCTTTTGTCATATCACCGTTAACCCACGACAGTAAAAACCTCACCGCGCTTATTCCGAGCCTGTCGCCTGAGATCATGCCTGTTGCCGGGTCCGATCCCTTATCAGGGTTTGAACTGGCCGATACGCTGCTTAAAAACGCCGGTTACGCCAAGGGCGAAATTTACTTATTAACCGATGGCATCGCTCAAGAAGATGTTGAGGGATTGCGCGATTTTATCAGCAATACTCAACACCGGGTGTCGATTCTGGGCATTGGTACCGCAGAAGGTGCACCAATCAAACAAGTCAGCGGCGAACTGCTCAAAGACCGCCGGGGCAGCATCATCATACCCAAGTTGAATGACGCCAGATTACGTTCAATTGCCAAAAGCAGCGGCGGTGCCTACAGCCGCATCACCAGCAGCGAGCGGGATATTGAACAACTTGCCCAGCAAGAAGTGATCAGCCGCGAAGCCAAAAAAGACGACAATCAAATGCATCAGGGCGACCAGTTTAAAGAATTTGGCCCCTATTTGGTGTTGTTGATTTTGCCTTTTGCCGCTTATGCGTTTCGCCGAGGTTTGGTGGTTTGCGCGGTGTTAGGATTTTCTTTAACCACCGCCCCACAGGCCCATGCCGACTGGTGGCAAGACATGTGGCAGACCAAAGACCAACAGGCAGCCAAACAATATAATGACGAAAACTTCACCGATGCCGCCGGGATGTTCGATGACAATCGGTGGAAAGGGTCGAGCGCATATAAAAGTGGCGATTATGAGGCAGCCTTGTCCCACTTTAAGAAATCTAATGATGCCAATGGTTTATACAATCAGGGCAATGCTCACGCCATGTTAGAAAACTACGAAGAAGGCATTAAAGCCTACGAAAAAGCTTTGGAGTTAGAACCTGACATGGAAGATGCCAAAAAGAACTTGGAAATACTGAAAGAAGCCAAAGAAAAAGAAGAGCAAGATAAAAAGGAAGGAGAAGAAGGGGAAGAGGGAGAAGACGGCGATAAGCAGGACGGCGATAAGCAGGATGGCGAAGGCGAAGAAAAAGATCAGGAGTCTGAAGATCAAGAAGGCGAGGATGGTGAACAAAATCCTGAGCCGCGACCTGACGAAGGCGATGAAAAAGACGGTAAGGATGATGCCCAAAACCGCGATGCGAAAGATCAAGAAGGTGACGAAGAAGAAGCCGAAGAACAGCAAAAACCCGGTGAAGAAGGCGAAGGTGAAGAAGGCGAAGAGAAATCCCAACAGATGAAACCGGCTGAACTTGAACCCACAACCGAAGAAAAAGAACACATGCAAGAGATCCAGCAGTTGCTGAGAAAAATACCGGATGATCCATCCATCTTGTTACGTAATAAAATGCGCTTAGAATATCAAAAGCGCAAACTGCAAAACGCCTCACCTCCAGGAGCTAAAAAGTGGTAATCCGATTTATTTGTTTAGCTTTATTGCTGTGTAGTTTTTCAAGTACAGCGATAAACCAACTCACCGCCAGTATCGACAAAAACCCGGTAACGGCCAACCAATCGTTTATTTTGACCGTCGAAGCCGATGCCAAGATGAGTGGCGCGGCGCTGGATACCAAGGTGTTGTTGCGTAACTTTGTGGTGGGTAATACCCAAACCAGTTCGCAAACTCAAATCATTAACGGCAACATCAGGCACGCCACCACCTGGACGATTTTGCTTATCTCGCAAACCCCGGGCAACTACATCATACCGGCGTTTACCATAGGCGGCGTTTCGTCGCGCCCTATCTCGGTCACTATAGTGGCACCATCGAAAAACGCGGGGCAAAACAACAAAAACTCATTTTTAGAAACTTCTGTAGACAAACAAACCGTCTATCTGCAAAGCACCATACAGTTTACCACCAAGCTTTATTTGGCTTACGACATCCAGCGTGGCAGCCTGACCCCGCCAGAAATGGAAAACGCCAATATTCGCCAAATTGGTAAAACAGATGAAGAGTCAAACGAAATTAAAAATGGCATTCGTTATCGCGTGGTCAAAAGGCTGTATGCCATCACACCTCAGCGTAGCGGCACCTACAGCATTACAGCGCCAATTTTTAACGGCGAATTAGTGGTCAACAAACGTCGTTCATTCTTTTCGGGTTTCAACAATACCAAACCCATCAGCCTGATTGGCGACAGCATCGAGATCACCGTAAAGCCGATCCCAGACGAATATTCAGGTCAATGGTTGCCCAGTGAACTGGTGGTCTTGGCTGAAGAATGGCAGTCAGACAACGGCGCCTACAAGGTAGGCGACCCCATCACCCGGATCATCACCTTAAACGCAATAGGCGTCAGCGAAGAGCAATTGCCCGAGTTGACCGTTGATTATCCGGCAGACGTAAAAGCCTACCCAGACCAGTCGACGTTAAACTCGGCCACCCGCAACAACCAACTGTTTGCCCAGCGCAAAGACAGCGTTGCATTGGTGCCGGGCAAAGCAGGCCAATTGACCTTTCCTGAGGTTAGAGTGCCGTGGTGGAACACCAGAACCAACACCATGGAATACGCCACACTGCCCGAAAAAACGGTGACGGTAGAACCCTCAGACAATCCGATTGATATACAACCCGTTGCGATACAGGCACCGGCAATTGTGCCAATAGGCAACCCCGGCCTCGCAACAATAACGATTAAAGAAGTGCAGGTTAACAGCTATTTGACTTGGACATTTTTGACCGCCTGGATACTCACTGCGCTGTTTTGGTTAGTGCATATACGGCATTTAAAAAACAAAGGCCTGCCTGCCAAGGTTAAAGTCAGCAATAGTGGCACTTCAGAGCGATCCTGCTGGAATGACTTTGAAGCGGCCTGCAAAGCCGACGACCCAATAAAAGCCAACCAACAATTACAACGCTGGGGCCGAGCCTGTTGGCCAGAAAAATCATTCACTTCATCAATTGAAGTGGCCTCGTTTCTTGGCAGCAATGACGTGATAACAGCGGTTAATGAACTGCAAAAGCATTTGTATGGTGCTCAGTCAAACGAATGGCAGGGTAAAACTTTATTGTCGGTGATCAGTAACAACAAATCCCCCAAAGCGGTGAAAGATACTGACGGATTGCAGCCTTTGCATCCGACATAACACGTACAAGAATGCACATGTTAAAAATCAACAGGGTCAATGACCCTGTTTTTTTTGCACGCATTATTACCCTCTTTTTACACTGAAAAGTTAAATATAAAGACATCAGATATAAACCTTAGGCCATGATAAACCTATCTTATTGTTTTAATTGAATAAACAACCCACTTCTTGCACCATCGTACCTTTTAAATTGTCTCAATATTTCCTTTCTCCCTGCTTTTGGACAAAAACTGAAAAACTTGAGACAGTTTGCATCACTTACAGGACGACTTAAGACCAAGACCTTGTTTTGCATGATCAATTTGCCATAACATCAGCACCAGATTTGACAGGGCTCGCCCGGACACAGTAAAACAAATGAGGATGTTAACGATGATCGAACGATTGGAAGTACCACAAGACCTTCACCGTAATTCAGCTGTTGTACAGGCAGCAGGTTACGAACGCACCGGTCAAACTCTGATTGACTTGGTTGCCCACAGCACAGGTCATAAGAACTTTGGTGATATTGATGTATTGGACGTTGGTTGTGGCGTACGTTTCACTCAAACGATTGTCAACAGCGATATCCCGTTAAAGTCATACACTGGCGTTGAGATCCATCGCCCCATTGTTGATTTTTTGCAAAAAGAAGTAGAGCCACACGACAGCCGCTTTAAATACGCTCATTGGAATGTTCATAACGCCATGTATAACCCACAAGGTTTATGCATTGGCGACCAGCAAGCAATGCCGGTTGATGGCCATTACGACGTCATTTGCCTGATCTCAGTGTTTACCCACTTGACCCCAACAGATTCGTTGGCGTTGTTGAAATTGATGAGAAATTGCATCCGCGAAGACGGCAAACTGTTTTTCTCGGCGTATATAGATGACGAACTAACGTTTTTTGAAGACCGAGTTAAAGGGCACCCACTACGCCACGCGTATTATGGTCGTGACTACATGGTATCGCTGATCAAACAAGCAGGCTGGAAGATTGAATCTTTTAATGACAAAGATGATGACAGTTATATTCAGCATTATTTTGTTTGCACGCCGGCTTAGAATTCGCCACTGGTCGAAAAGAATTCAGCCACATCGCTCACGCACATCGTCTGAGCGACGATTGATTTGCTACACTTGACTGTAAATTTGAGTTGTTTGGTCACTGTATGCGAATGTCTGTTGTGGGTTTATTGTTTTTTGTTTTGCTCTTTGGTTTTGGTCATCCATTATTGGCAGCCGAAATACCGTTGAAATTTCACAGCTATTCGCTCGACGAAGGTCTTTCACAGGCGAGCGTGCTCAGTTTGGCCCAAGACTCACAAGGTTTTTTATGGCTGGGCACTCAAGATGGCCTCAACCGGTTTGACGGTTATCAATTCAAGGTTTTCAATAGTGACTCAGAACAACCCGGTTCATTAACGTCGGACTACATCAGCGCACTGCATGTAGACGACACCGGGCGTTTATGGGTCGGCACGGCCAACGGCTTAAACCAATTCAACCCAGGCGACGAAACTTTTAACCACTATACCCTGGGCCGGGACTCCCGGGCATTTATCGGCAGCCAGTATGTGCGAGCAATAGAGCCTGCTGCCGATGGCAAGTTGTGGATTGGTACGCTCGGCGGATTATTTTTATTTGACCCACAAACCGGCCAAGCCGAATCATTCTTGCATGACGAAACCAACAGCACAACTTTGGCCAATAACGCCATTTATGCATTGATCGTTGACCAGCAAAACAGGTTGTGGGTTGGCACTGACAATGGCATTGATATTCTGCATCCAGCACAATCATCGTTTGTCCATATCGCCCATGACAAATCCAACCCGGC
>JABSOG010000537.1 GCA_013216025.1 Algicola sp.
GACCTTGGGGGTTGTCAGCCAACCCCCAAGGTCTGTGCTTAACTTTTCCCTCTTGGCCTACAGCACCTTTGTTTTTGAATTTGGCCAGTTTGGGATTCCACCGTCCGATGGTGGTGACGAATACCCGTTGGGTGCCATGGGATAAAATCACATCACCACCCTTTTGCATACGCAGGAGGCCAAGGTAGCTGTCTTTATCGGTATAAACTTTTTTGCCGAGTAACTTGGTAATGTCATCTTCACTCAGCGTGGCTTGTTTTGTTTCAGTTGTTGAATCTGAATCTGAAGCTGAATCGGCATCATCGTCTGTGGCACCGGTCACTTTTGCGTTGAGCGCATCGACCAGTTTCTTTTCTTCTTTTTTGTCGCCTGCTTCAACCGTAACCGCCTGTTGTACAATTGTCCGCCACTGCAGGTAACCCAGTAAAATTGCAGTGATGATCACGTTGGCTTCTGCTTGGCAGACTTTGATGAATTTATTTTCGTTACGGTGAGCGGCTTTAAATCCGAGAATGGTTTTTTCGACTTCGGGATGGATCACGCATGGCGGTGGCGGTTTAGACATTGCGGGTGCTTGTTGTTTGAGATTGGAGGATAATGGATGTTATTGGTCGAAATGACTTGGGGCGGATTATGGTTTGGTGGGGGGTAAATCAAAAAAAATCGCGGCAGGGACGCTTCGCTACTGCCGCTCCTAACAAACTATTTACCCGCCATCTGCTTATTCCGCGCCGCCTTAAACTCACTACCTTCATGCCACTTGGGCCAATCGCCACTGTTAACAATGTCTAACCCGGTCACAAAATACAGCTGTAAATCTTCTATTGCGCCGGTCAAATCCCAGCTTGAGTTGTATTCATCGCTGGGGCGGTGATAGTTAGTCGAAACATATTCTGCCGATTTTTGCAGGCCATAGGCTTTGCCTTTGCCACGGTGATTATATCCGGGTTTGGCATATAACATCGGCACGCCCATTTTTGATAATTCAAAGTGATCTGAACGGTAAAACGATCCTTTCTCGGGTTTTGGATCGGCCACCACCTCACGGTACTGGTCTTTTGCGTGTTTGATGATGTATTTATCCAGTTCGCTAAACCCTTTGCTGATCAAGGTTACATCTGAAGCACTGCCAAAATGGCTGAGCCCGTCCATGTTCAAACCTGCAATGGTTTTTGCCAGCGGATACAAAGGGTTGGCGGCATAATAGGCAGAGCCAAGCAAACCTTGTTCTTCAGCGGTGACCGCCAAAAACATCACGCTGCGTTTGGGCGGTTGGGGCAGGGCGGCGTAAGCTTTGGCGATTTCGATTAGGCCTGCGGTGCCCGTGGCGTTGTCTTTGGCGCCGTTGTAAATGTTATCGCCTTCTTTGCTGGAGTCGGTGCCAATGTGGTCCCAGTGGGCCATGTAGATAAACACGTCATCTGGCGATTCGCTGCCTTTTATCAGGGCCGCAACATTTTGTGAGTCGATATTGCTCAAGGTGTTTTTAACCTCAGCGCTGGCAAACACGTTCATTTCAACCGCTTTAAAACCGGGTCTGACGGCTGCGGCGTACATTGCGTTAAGATCTAATCCGGCTTTGTCGAACAACGCTGCGGCGTGTTCTTTGCCAATCCAACCTTCAAGGGCAACGAGGTTTGCGCCTTTATTGGGCCTGACCAAATCAAACTGCGGACCGGTCCAACTGGCGGCCACCGTCGACCACGGATAAGCCGCGGGTTTGGTGTCGTGTATGATGATGGCCGCTTTGGCGCCTTGCCGAGCGGCTTCGTCGAATTTGTAATCCCAGCGGCCATAATAGGTCATGGCGTTGCCGTTGAATAACGCCTCATTTTGGCTGGCATAACCCGGGTCGTTGACCAAAATCACCACGGTTTTGCCTTTTACATCGACCGCTGCGTAGTCGTTCCAATTGCGCTCGGGGGCATTGATGCCATAACCGACAAACACCAGTTGGCTATTTTTAACGGTACTGTGGGTGATTTGTTTTCGGGTCCAAATGACGTGCTGCTGCGGATACGACAATTGTAAATCAGCGCCTTGACCACCGCTAAAGGTCAATTTTGGATTGTTGGTCACTGTCACCGAGGTCAAAGGCACCGCTTGGGTGTATTTGTCGCCATTGGCAGGTTGCAGCCCAGCTTTTTGAAATTCGTTGACGATATAATTAACGGTTAACGTTTCTCCCTGTGTGCCCGGTGCGCGACCACCAAACTTGTCAGATGCCAGCGTTCTGATGTGATTGGTCAGCGCTTTAAGCGTGATGGCATCGATTGGCATTTTTGATGCAGGCGTGCAACTGGTTAAAAGTAGCGGTAATAGCAGCAACCCCAAGATACGGGCCGTATGGGTTATTTTCATTGTTTATTTGCCAAATATGGTCGGTGTGGTCGGAGGAGGCAGATTAGCATTATCAACACGATTGTGCCATTGTTCGCGTGGGACAGGTTCCCTGCATCACACCAGTGCTCTTGACCGATGCTGTTGATAAGTGCTCTTGATAAGTACTCTTGATAAGTAAATAGAATAAAAAGAAGGACCCAAGCATGACTTCATCGTCAGGTAATGAACATTTTGCTTTTGATTCACTGAGGGCCATTCGTAACCGGCTGCTAGACCTAACTGGTCGTAACCGTTTACTCAATTTCAAGCATGGCCGCGCGTCTTTAATTCGGGTGATTGACGAACTGCCCAATCAGTTGGCCGAAGAGATTTTGACTGACCGCGCCTTTACCTTTATTCCCGTGAACGAACCTGATACCCAGGCGTTGATTAAAGCCGGATATATTGGACTGGACGACAAAGGGCAAGAAGTGCGCATCAAACCCGACCCTACTGCTCGGGAGTGGGCAAAGTACAAAGGGCTGAATACCGACTTTCAATTGTTGACGAGTGACAACGACGCTGAGCAGAAACATCAAGACCGCTACATTCAGTCGATGTTATATCCACGCGAGCTAGAATCGCAATTGCGTAATATTCGCGCCCGGGCCAATACCGCCATCGAAGAAACCGGTGCCAATATTTTGTATATGGCGTTTGGTTTTTTGCAGTGGTTTGAAGACGACAAACCCGACATTGCTAAACTGGCACCGCTGTATCTTATCCCTGTGCGCATCGAACGGGCGGCACTCAACCAAAAGCTCGGCACTTATACCTACACCATCCAATATACCGGCGAAGACATTGTTGCCAACCTGTCATTGAAAGAAAAACTCAAGTTCGATTTTTCGCAGGCGTTGCCCGAGCTTGAACCGTCAATGCTGCCCGAGGCCTACTTTGAGCTGATTCAAAACCAGTTGCTGCAAAACAAACCTCAGTGGCAAATTAAGCGCTATGTCACCTTGGCGATGTTCGACTTTGGCAAGCTGCTGATGTATCTCGATTTAGATCCTAGCCGATGGCCCGAGGGGCAACGCAATATTGTGCACCATCCGATCATCACCCGTTTTTTTGACAATGTTGGTACTGAAGCGACGATTAATGAAAGCACTATTAATAACGGTTCGATAGAATACCCTATAGATGAACTACAAGACGTTCACCAGTTGTATCCGTTAATCGACGATGCCGATAGCTCGCAGCACAGTGCGCTGGTCGATGCCATCAAAGGCAAAGATTTGGTGATTGAAGGGCCACCGGGTTCGGGTAAGTCGCAAACTATCACCAACCTTATTGCCGCTGCCATTGCGCAAGGCAAAAAAGTGTTGTTTGTTGCCGAAAAGCTGGCGGCACTGCAAGTGGTTAAATCGCGCCTTGAACGCGCCGGATTAGGTGATTTTTGTCTTGAACTGCACAGTCATAAAACCCAAAAAAAACAGGTTTATAAAAACATCGGCCAGCGCTTAGACAACCAACACAAATATACCAACCCCGAGCAAATTGAACTTGAAATCAAACAGTATGAAGTGCACAAGCAAACGCTCAAAAACTACGTTGAACTGATAAATCAACCGTGGAAAAACACCAATCAGACCATTCACCAGATTTTTACGGCGGCTACCCGATATCGCGAAGCTTTTGCCCAATTACCATTAGATCAAATCACTGTCGGTGACATTAACGGCGACAATTACAGTCAAACCAACGCCCGTGAAACCCAGGATGAACTGGGGCGGTATGCCGATGTTTTTACCCAAATAAGTGAGCAAGTCGGGCATGATGCCCCACTGAACCAACACCCGTGGTTTGGGGTTTACAACCAATCGATTGAACTGTTTGATTGTGATGGCATTTGCGAGGTGTTGGCGGCGTGGCAATCAACACTGGTGTGTTTAAAGTCTCGACTCGATGATATTTGTCAATATTTGAGCGGGGCCGAAACGCTCAATAGCCTTGAGCATGTGGCACAAATTCTGAGCGATTTGACCCACCTACCAACACCCACAGGCGATGAAAACTTTGACGCACTGAAAAAAATGAATTCAACGCAACGCAGCCAAGTGTCAAAGTGGCTGACCGACTATCATTACTGGCGATTACAACTGGATAACCTGCAACAGGTTTTTGAACCCGATTCACTGACTGGACCGGATGCTCTGAGTGAAGTGCAAAGCGCCTTTGTTGAGCTTGAAACGACACTCTACAGCGACAATGTCACCCTAAGCGATGCATTCAAATCAAACCTGTTACTCAAAAACCTGCAAGGCGTGTTGAAGGTTATCGACAAAGACAAATTAACGGTGCAGCAACAAGTGCCTCAGTTGGCCGTTTTTTTTGATTACACGCTGGCCGGAATGGCTGAGCTGCAAGGTTTCTTGCAATTTACTCTAGACTTAGACACAACTTTAATGGTGCGGCGCAACCCGCGTTTCGACGAAGATTCGCTCGATACGCTATTGCCAATTTTGCAAGCCCGTTTGGCGGTATTGCTGCCCATTAGTCAACAGTTGCGCGATACCATCAACCTTGACAGTTTGCCTTCAACAGGCTCACTGTTAAGCATCAAGAAAATCATGGCGAAGGCTGGTTTTTTCAAGTGGTTCAGCAGGCGTTGGCGTGCGGCGAGGCTTAAATTGCTGTCATTGGTGCAGGGGCTCGCACCCAAATTGACCTTCGTATTGCCGTTATTACATGTGTTTATCTCGTATCAACAAACGCTGGAACAGATGAATGAAGAGCGGGCCTATGACCAATATTTGGGTGACGAATTCAAGGGCATTCGAACCGATGTCGACGGTTTGTTGACCCTGAGATCTTGGTACAAATCGGTCAGAGCCTGTTATGGCGTAGGGTTTGGCAAGCAGGTACCGCTGGCTGAGTCTTTGTTCAACCTGCCGATAGATACGCTTAAGGGCATAAAACATCTGGCCAGCACCAGTATTAGCAAAAACATTCACAAGTTTAACGAGCATCTGGGCATTTTGACACAAGTGCTAAAAGCCCCTTGTTTGAATGATCCTCAGGCCAGTTTGCTGGGCATTGACGGCTTAATAGAAAAGTTGCAGCAAAACCTGACGATAGCTCAGCAAGCCACCAAAGTAGACTTAAGCCTTGGCGAATTACGCGAGCAGCTTGCCCTGGCAAACAACTTTTTTGACTTTGAGGGGGCGCTCAAACAACAAACCCTACTGGGTGCACTGTTTGGCGATGATTGCCAGCTAGATTTAACCCAAAACAGCGATGAGGCGGTGGCTGCACTGCAATCGACCATCGAATTGTCTAACGCCATCAGTCTCTTGCAAAACCCGGTGCTCAAATCTGCCTTGCAACGCTCGATCAGCGCCGATTTTTTACAAGGGCTAAACCAACGCAGTACTGACTTGGTTGAGCTGTATCAAAACCAAAATCAGGCGCGAGAAACGTTTGCTCTGTCGGTTGAATTGAAGGTGGCTGACTGGAGCACCTTTACCATCAATACGATCAATAACACCAATAAAAGCAAAAACACCCTTGATGCCTTGATTCAACGCAACGAGTTTGCCCTGAATCAGCCGAGGTGGCTG
>JABSOG010000538.1 GCA_013216025.1 Algicola sp.
GTCATCACTCATAAAATCTGATTTATCAACACTGAATTTATTTTCGAGTTTAAACGCCTCATCGTTCTCAAAAATGATACCTGCTTCTATATTTGCCGTTGCAGCATCAGTGCCCAAGTGGATATTAGAACCCGGCGTAGTAAAATTCCAAGACCCTAGTGCCAGTCTATTGCGAGTCAGCCACAATTTGGCATGACATAAATCACTGCTTTCATGCTTTACAATTGGATTACTAAAAAATTGGAGAGTGCCATGTTTCTGCCACTTTGCAATTTTTCTGTGCCATTTAGTTCTAAGATACTTGTTTTCAACTCTGTCTGGGATCAAATTCAGGATGAGTGATTCATCATTGCCTGTCAGTGATTGAATTTTCTTCTCTAACTTACAGATAAAACCCGTCAGATCTTCTGGAAAGTAAGGTGACCAAACACTTAGCCTATTTTTGCTGTCATTATTTGTTTTACTAAAGAGCTTTGTCAAAAAACTCTCTTGTTGAAATGAATGGACAAATTGCCAGTTTTTATCATCCCCCCATCGCTTTCTAGCCAGCACCGGCAATACGTTATCTTTAAGTAAAGGTAAGAAAAAACTTTGAATAGCCTTAATTTGCGGTTTGCTGGCTACTTTTCTAAAGGTAAATACTTCTTGATTTCTCGACCAGCCATTAAGTGTTAAGTTTGCACTGCCAACACCCAAAATTGCCCGACCATATTCATCTTCCAAATAAATGACTTTAGGGTGAAATAAACTTTGCTCCCCAAAACGATGAATGGTATCGATTCTTGTTGGATTAATGGCAAACACATCAATGGCGGTACGCTTAACGTCATTGGCATTAAACATACGTTGGTCAACAAAAAGCTTAATGTCTATTTTGCCACTATCGTCTGGTGATGAGTTGCCATTAATACGTTGTTGCATGAGTTCGTAATCAATACGGCTACGAGGGGTATCCATTGCTAATAGGGTCGATAGCACATGGCGCTCAAAAAATTCAAAACTGAGATTAAAACTGGTAAACCATACTCTTTTTAATTTGCCAAGTAAGCTGATTTGCTCAGCGAGTTCAGTAAGAAGTTTCATGCAACCTCCCCTTCCAACCCACTAATAAGGTATTTAAACTCATTGATATAATAGCGGTGGTACCATGATTTAAGCGGCCGTTTTTGTGCACTTGGTACTTTGGTTAATTTGATATTACAGCGATAACCGGCATTTATTTGCTCAACCCAAGGGCTTTGTCCACGCGCGTTCATAATTGACTTATGATATTCAAGGAGCTTTTTTACCACCATTTCAAAACATTCGGTTTCATTTTTAGTGGGTATTTTTGAAAACTTAAGTAATGATTGGTAACGTTGTGCCCCAGTCCCCTTTAAAATATCCTTAATTTCCACCTTATCGACTAGCCTACGGGCTAAGTCTGGCAGTGTTGTGATGGGTCGCTCTAAAGCTTTATATGAAACTAGCAGCTCTGCTAGGGTTTGATTGCGCATACTAGTCAGTAAGGTAAACAACAATTCACATTCAGCTAAAAAAGGCTCTAACGCAATAATATGCTCAAATTTACTTTTTACAGCAACTTCATTAGTCGTTTTTAAAGCTTGTTCAAATAATTGCTGACAATTTGTATCTTCAACGCCCGTACTAATCACGTCATATAATTTGCCAGCAGCGTCTCTGTTTAAGTCTGTAATAGATAACCAAAAATCTTTAGTAAGCAACCCCACTTTCTGTCCAGATGAGAATGCCGTTGTATAAGCAACACGAAGGCTATTGGCAATGGTACTAAACCGTATATTTGGCAGTTTATCATTGCTTTTAATTAGCCCAATAAGGTGTTTTTTCAGCTCATCTTTAACCGTTTTTAGTTCATCAACACGATTAATGAACACTTGGGTTTGTTGCCATACAACTTGGTAATCAGGGTGTTTATAGCGATACTCGTTATCAAAAAATTTCATTTCCATAAAAGGTGTTTTATAACGACCACTAACGCCTAATGTCAACTGTCGTATCAATAAATTACTTTTCTTTGTATGTGAAAATATAAGTTCTGGGTTGTGGTGCTTTTCTTGCCATTTGACTCGCCCCTTTGATGCCCCCAACACCCCTAATGTATTAACCTCATTTGTTGCACCTAACATTGAATAAACAAACAAATTCTCACAGTGAATTAAACAGGCTTGCTTAAATGCAAACGAGTCTTTTTGTTGATAAACACGGGTTAGTTTTAAGCTTAATTGCGTTGAATCTTCAACCACTTCTTTAATCACCAAATGATGCAGGAGATTAAGCGTATAATTGCGGACATCGTTAGAAATCGAGCTAACACGACGATTAAATATTTTCTGACCAAACACCGACCAAATGACAGTCATGCCTAAGGGATCAATATTAAGCGATTGGCTTATTGAGTCATCAAATTCCGTAAATAGATTTTTTAGATGCATTCTTTTATCTTTCACCTTGGCTACCCATTTCAGTCGAGTTACTTTTTATTCAAATGATAAGTCAATGCCATCTTGATGCACATAGACAATTCGACTAGCGGCAAAGGCTGAGTGGGATCAAACACCACCGCACGGTTTTTCGAGTATTCGAACTCAGGAAATAGCGCTTTAAACGATGAAACCAAGGTGGTTTGGCAGTGACAAAATAGCGCAATTTTGGTTTTGTCAAACCGGTCAATACGAATGGTACTGCCCGATTTAGAGTGTGCAGTCACATAGCTGGGCTGACCCCATTTAAGCGTTTCAAGCAACTGTCCAACCTTGGGTTCGGCATGAGCAGTGGCATAAATTTCATCTCTGATCTGCAACAAGGCAGTACGGTACACTTGTGGATAAGATTGAAAAACATGTTGGACGCGCACATCAGCAAATTGAGTATTCAATGGGGCGTCCTGATCGAAGGCATTAAAGTCGCATGGTGAAAATTGATATCAGTCAGGTACAATATACACTTGATTTCTGCCCGCTTTTTTTGCCTGATACAATGCGTTGTCAGCACTTTTAATGAGACTGTCTGACACGTAATCTTGGGTGGGTATGCAGGTCGCAACGCCAACACTAATGGTCACAACTTTGGCAACAGCAGACTCGCCATGAAGGATCTGCAATGCTTCAACATAACCACACATTTCTTTGGCCACGAGTATGGCATTGGCTTCATCAGTGCTGGGCAAAATGGCAATAAACTCTTCGCCGCCATAACGTGCAACCAAACTGGATTTATTCTTAATGCTTGATTCCAAGGTACGTGCCACCTTTTCAATGCAACGATCACCCTCCTGATGCCCATAGAGATCGTTGTAAAATTTAAAGAAATCAATATCAAACATGATGATAGATATCTTGCTGGCATCGCGCAAAGCATTTGCCCACTCCTTGTCTAAAACCTCACTGAAATAGCGACGATTGGCCAACTTTGTCAATGGATCTTGCCGAGCAATCAAGCGAATTTCTTCGTTATGTCCTTTTAACTGACTTATCAGTTCATCGCGTTGATGGATCAAAGCACGAAGTTCAAGGTGGGTGCGAACTCTGGCAGAGACTTCTTCTTGTCGTACAGGTTTGCTAATGTAATCGACCCCACCTGCTTCAAAAGCGGTGGCAATGTCTTTGGCCTGGGTCTTTGCAGTGACGAAGATCACCGGTATATCTGCGGTCTCTGGGTTAGCTTTGAGTTGGCGACAGGTTTCAAAACCATTCATACCCGGCATCATCACATCAAGCAAGATCAGCGCAGGTTTGCCAAGCAAGGTTAATTGAATAGCCTTTTCGCCACTCGTTGCAAACGAAACAGCATAACCATCGGCTTCAAGTATGCTGGCCAATATATCAATATTGGCGGGGGTGTCATCGACAACCAATATTTTTGAATCACTTAAACTAACTGTTTGATTTGCCACCATTGGCCTCCTTAAACTCGCTTTATTATAAGTTATTGTAGCATTGACACTGCAAAACGGGTTTTTACATCGCAAACGACCGGCGTGCCAATCTTTACTCCCACCCTAAAACCCCAACTCTACCCTCGTCCCTTTCTCACTACTGTGCACAGCAATCCGAATCCCCTGCCGCTGGCACAAGCGTTTAACCAGCGACAAACCCACGCCAAAGCCGCTGCTTTTTTCTCCCTTTACACCGCTTTGAAAGATCCGGCCTTTGAGTTCTTCGCTAATGCCCTGCCCCGTGTCGGTGATGCTCAACAGGTTATCGCTGTAGGCTATGACCACCGTACCCTGTTGGATGTGTTTGAATGCGTTGGAGATGATGTTGGCCAGCAAAATTTCTACTGCGACCGGGTTGGCGTGCACCGCATCGGCAGGACCCAGCGTGATGTCCAACTCTACTGGCTTTTGGCCGATTAGGGTGGCGTATTGAATCACGCAGTCTTCGATTTTTGGCAGCAGTTTAAACGTTTCTTTGTAACTCCAGTCTTTTTCTTCTCTGGCCAAATTGAGCAAGGTTTCGATTATCTGCTCCATCTGCAAAACCGCTGAATTAAGTCTCGCCACTACCGGATACTTTTCGCTGTCTAGTTGCTGTGCTATCAGTTCGCCAGCGCCTTTTATTACCGCGATTGGCGTGCGCAGTTCGTGGCTGACATCGCGGGTAAAATGTTGCTCTCTTTGGATAAAATCTCTAATTCTGACCAATGTCGACTCCAGTGTCTGCGCCAGATATCCCACTTCATCTTCGCTGTATTGTTTGGCAAAGTTCTGCGGTAGTTTTTCGGGCGTGGTGCTTTGCAACAATTGCAGCAAAGATGACAGCGGTTTGACCGCCTTGTTGGCTAGCATCCAGCCGATAGCGCACGACACCAACACCAGCAACACGGTAACAAAGCCCAAAAACATCAGCACGGTGTCGGCAATCGGTCGCACGATCAATTGCTCAGAGAACTCGCCCACCAAGTAGGCTTCGGGCTCTTTTAAGATCGGCAGTATGTGGTAGTTTTCACCGTTGTCCGAGAATATTTCACTTTGGTTGGGATCTTGCAAAAATGAGTCTTTAATACTCGGAGGAAAATCATCAATCGATAAATACAGCGACACCGAGCCATGACGCGGCAGATTGAATTGTTGGTGGGTAAAATAACCTTTAAGTACATGGGCCTTTTCGGTTTTTAAAATTTGCTGCAACGCCAAATCTTCGACGCTCCACATAAAAACCAGGTTAAACACCGAAAAAATCGCCGACACGATCAGCGCCAACAACCCAAAATAGATAATAATGCGGTTACGAATACTCATGGTTGTTTTTTTGGCGATTCTATTAGCGTAAATCCGACATTATGTACCGTGCTTATCATGCCGTATTCAAAGGGTTTGTCGAGCGACTTGCGCAGCTGGTAGATGTGCGAGCGTAGCGAATCAGAATCATTGTAATCATCTGACCACAGATGGCGACACAACGCCGAGCGGCTAACAATTTTCGGATGGTTCTGTGCCAAATATAATAAAATTTTGTAGGGCATTTGGTTCAGTTCAATAACTTGGCCTTGCCGAGTTACCTTTTTTCGCACCAGGTCGATGCTTAATTCGCCAAGCACCAAATCATTAGATTGGTTGACCATATAACGGCGGCTTAACGTCACGCATCTGGCCTCAAGCTCTCGCAGTGCAAAAGGTTTGGTGAGGTAATCATCGGCGCCCAGTTGCAAGCCTTTGACTCGATCATCTATCGCGCTGTTGGCGGTCAGCATCAATATTGGAATATGGCAGTCGGCTTGTTCACGTAACTGGCGACACACTTCCCATCCATCCATTTGCGGTAAATTCACATCCAGCAGCACAATGTCAAATGTATCGTTCAGTGCCATGTGCAAACCCGACTTGCCATCTGTGGCAAAGTCCAGAGTATGATCGCCCGCTTCAAAAAACTCGGCAATGTTCTGGGCGATATCCTGCTGGTCTTCTATCACTAATATGTGCAAT
>JABSOG010000053.1 GCA_013216025.1 Algicola sp.
TGTCGCGCCTTTTGCACTTGCGTAACTACAGACGTTTAAACCGCCACTTACAGCAAGTATTGAAGCAATGTTTATAATCCTTCCTGAATTTCGGAGTTTCATTGTTTCAGCTATGATCTGAGAAATAAGGAAAGTTCCTCGTACATTGGTATCGAATACCGCTTGCCAATCTTCAAGTGAATGTTCTAAAAATGGGCTCCTTTTGAGTATGCCGGCGTTATTAACCAAAATATCAACCTCGATGCTTTTTTCTTTTAAGCTTTTTAAACTATTTTCAATTTGTTCAGGAGATGAGATATCTGTAGGCAGTACGAATGTTTGAACAGAGTAAAGCTGCGTTAATCGGCTCGCTTCTCTCTCGAGAGCAATCTGGTCCCTAGCCAGCAAAATAAGGTTCGAACCAGCAGAGGCAAAACCTTCTGCCAATGCTTTGCCAAGCCCCCGGCTGGCACCTGTAATAAGCGCCCATTTTTCCTTAATATCGAATAGATTATCCATAGTTGATATCACCGCCATCCTTCTTCACGCTATCTAAGCTGTACCATACGTTTCCAGCGGCAGTTGAAATTAAATCTCTTGATTTCGTGTTATTTATTGAACCCATCTCTAGCACAACTAATTGCACATAAAGTAAGGTTGAGAAAAGCTTATGAAAGAAATCTTTTCCTTCTACTTTTACTCTGATGAATTCGATATTCTGGTTTTGAGAGATATTAGCAGTAAGGAGACTTTCTAAGTTATCGGTCTTTGCTTTTGTGTACTCGTCTTCTTCATCTTGAAAATGCAGGATGCCATGCTTCAACATAGGGTCTGTAAATACTGCCACCTCACTATGACAAAACTCGTGAATATAGTTACGATGTGCTGGAGTCATGGAGATTTCGTTAAAGTGCATTTTTACTAGTTTAAGGAGGATTTGATACCATTTTGGTGAAGCCATTAACAAAACATCGCCCCCTGACAGCCTTCTGGCAATTTGAATGGCAGATTCGTTTATTTGTGGCGATTGAACCATTGTCTCAAGATGGTCGCTTGTTGCTCTAAGCTCTTCCTCATAGTTTGATGGCAGAATATTCAACTTGTGGAATATATCCAGAATAATGGCGAAGTACTGATGCGCGTGAAATAAGGGATATTCCCTGTCAGGATTTGTTAATCTCCAATTAATAATCGACTCATTGTTATCTAAACCTAATTGTTCTAAATCACCGCCAGAAGTTAGAAGAATAATATTATCAGATAGCTTTTTAATGTTTTTATAGGCGATGATAGGTTCTTTTGAAAAGCCACTGTAAGAGCTGATGATAAATAGTGTCTCTTCTACATTTTTACTTTTTGTATTCATTAAATAGTCAAACTCATAATCATTCACAACATCTACATAAACTGGCACCCCTGATTCGATAAAGAATCCTTTTATTAGATCTGAAACTATCGCAGAACAGCCCATACCAGTGAATACAACCTGTTTAAACTTGCCACTGACAATGTCATCACGTAACTTTCCATCCAGTTTGGACATGCAATATTCTTTGTTTTTAGTAAGTCCTCCAGCGAATTCATTCCTGATAAATTGTTCGTAGCGTGTTATTCTTGTTTGTTTTTTCATGATCTGATCCTATTTTGTTTAGATTAATTCCAAAACCTTATTCATTATTTCTTTCGCCAGCCTTCTTTTTTGTGATGATTCAACCACGTCTTCTAGTAAAACTATTTCACCGCCAAGCTTATCTAATTGACAATGAGCGTGTTCTGTTAAGTCCGACTCCTGTTCTATCACTCTCACGAGGCTGTTCAGAACAGTGCTGAGTTCACTATTGATATTGTTCAAACTCTGTTACCTCTATTGTTTAATGGACTAATTGTGCACTAGAGACGATAGATCAGCTGTGCTTCCAAAATGTTGTGCGCAAAACTGTTTGGCTATTTTAAGATAAAGAGAATCGACTTCTTGATTAGACATAAATTGGCTACTAAATCCCTCTTGTACAGGGTCAATATGCAGCCGAGAAGCGTTAATGAAATGAGCTATCAGTTCCTTTACATTTTCAGTCCCGACAGCAACTCGAATGGTAGTTAAATAGATACTTGCCTCTCGTTGTTGCTCTTCTCCCATCTCTGAATGCGAAGTGAGAGCAGGGCAGAGTATGATTGTGTTATTTTGGCCTATGCTTACCTGATGACTAAAACAAGGCTCTAGGGAGTCAAAGAATTTGACAAATGTATCTCGGCTTAAATCAGTTCCTTCCATATCTAAGGTGAACAGTGGGCATGGCCAACCGTGTCTGAGTTGACGGTTTTTTATTGATGAATTTGGGTGTTTATTTAAACTGTGACAATTAACGTTGATTAAGGGGTGGGAATCGAGGAATTCTGTGAGAACTTGTGTGTTAATAGACTTAATTAACATTCGTTGTTCTAGTGTTTTCATTCCGTTTAATACATCATAGGCCTTCTCGGAGTCAAGAAACCCTCCTTTAATGTAATAAACATCCCAAAACATCGTTCTTGACCAGTCGTATCCATTTTCGCACTGGCCTTTAGCCTGAAACATGCGCCATGTTTCGGCTATAACGACTCCCGCTGTGGTTGCCCCATTACCGCAAATATCCTTTGTGTAACTGTGTACCACATAGTCAGGTCGTTCACTTTTTTCTGATCTCTGCAGAGGTTGACAAAGGACAGGTGTTGCGAGGGTGGAATCTAACATGACAATATGGTTACCTTGATGAGCTACCCTGCAGATCTCAGGAACATCCAAAACATAACCATGCGGGTTGCATGGTGACTCAAGGTAAACATGTAATGAGCTTTCATTGAGTGTTTTGCGATATTTTGTTTTAAGCTCGACGAGAAAAACTGAAAAGCTATCAGCGTCATAACCGTCAAACCATTCAACATTTATACCTAATCTGTCTTCCCTTGCGAAATAATCACAAATTAACTGATAGACTCCCCCATAGACATTTCTTGAGACTACGAGAATGTCGTTTTTTGCTAACACATTGGACAGCATGGCATCAATTGCCGCCATGCCCGAGTTAAAGTTCCATGCCAGATATTCAGGAGCATAAGGACCAGCTTCTAGTTCAACAATTGCATTGGCAAGAGATATGTTTGTTGGGTTGAGCAACCTAGAATAAATCTGATGGGTTGCCTCCTTACCTTGGAACGCATCGTCAATCCATTCAGTACAGGCATAAACATAGGTTGCAGTTTTGACTATCACTGGAGTTGCTGAAAATAGCGCAGTTACATTATCGAACAAGGGATAGTGATACTTTACAATATGTGACCCAGTTTGGTTTTGGAGGCTTTGGTACGTCTGCCTAAATGGGTTTTGCAGCGAGTCCAGCACCTTTGCAATTTGAAATGATAAGAACTTTTTCGAGTTGAAATATGCAATTTTGTCGTGCTTATCTAAACTCTCCAATGTGTCGTTTGTTATTTTCGACAGTAAAATAATATTTGATTGGGCATGATAAATACTTGTCACTGCGTCCAGCATAGCAGTTCCGTATTTTGACTTTGGATCAATGCCAAAATGTTCCAGTTGTTCAAATGCCAGCTCGTTGAGGTCTGTCGCGTTAGTCGAATTTCGGCGAGGTGACAAAACCCTTGCACTTTCAATTGTATCTTTAACAATAGTACCCATATCACTCTCGATTTTTGGTTAGTATTATTCGAAATATCTGAATTAATTTTGGTCCTATAGGCACTTTGTGGTCTGTTTGCTTTACAGTGAACTCTTAACTCAAATGCTTTTAAACAAAGTTAGTTGCCTAGTTTTCAAAGCTGACAATATTTTTGTTATATAAGGCCGAGGTTCTAGCCCCACTGATTTTCAGATGCAGGCTAAAACTTCGACCGTATTGACAGTTAGTCTAATTGGTGTGAAAAAAAAATCTTGGGGGTTAATACCTATTCCAATTGATATTGGAATGTGATAGGTACCAAATGGCTTCCGTACGGTTCGACACTTGGAGTTTCAAATAAGTTTCTTTTAGATGGCGCTCTACTGTTTTTAGCGATAAATGCTGCAGTGTGGCTATTGATTTGTTACTGAAAGATTTGATCAATAACGCCGATATTTGGAATTGTTTTTTGGTTAACAATTTTATGAGCGGGTCCACATAATAGAGCTCCAACCTGAGCATCTCTCCAACAGGCAATGTTTTAAGCTCATAGTCTTTGTAACTTTTGAAGTTATTTCCAGATCTTAATTTGAATTTATTTGGAATTTTGCACTTGTTCCAGTGAGGAACCAGTTCATCCATCTGTTGAATAAAACCAGCTTGCGAATTGACTAATTCAAGTTCTGAAGTTGAAATTGCAGTATAGCTTTTTTTGAATTTCCAGTTTTTTCCTATTTGGCAGTCAAGACAGAGAATATAAGCTTGCCAAATTAAAGGAGCCAAGTTTTCTAAAATTTCTAGTTCTGTCAACTGAAAAGTTACTTGAGTTTTCTCTCTGTGGAGGATGATCCGATGATTTACATTGTCCGTTTCATTGAGAGGTTGATCGGCGAATTCACTTCCGCCGGCAGCATACGTGTTGACGGTTTCACTGTGATTTGATTGTTGCCCATTGTCACAACTACCGGGCAACCTACTTGAATCAAAAATTGAATGTTCATTATGATTCTGCGAACTTCTTTGTATATGCGTATAAAAAGATCTGCCTGATTTTTTTAAATATATCAGCCACGAAGCTCCATCAAAGGGAACCAAGTTATTAATCTGTTTCAATACTTCGTCATAAAATTCAGCAATGTCTTCTTCAAGAGCAATCTGAAAAATGTTGGCAACCAATCGGCTGAACGTGATTATCAAAGAAGCTGGCCAGTCATTTGCTCTGTTGTAGGTATAGTGAAGTGACAGCAGCTCGCGACCTTACATTTAACATGGTCAATATATTACCGATATGAATGTCTACAGTCTTTTTCTTAATATCGAGGATTTTTGCTATTTCGATGTTAGTGTATCCTTTAGAAATTAGAGCGCTAATTTCAAGTTGGCGCTCGGTTAATATATCTTTTATCGGTGGGATTGATATTTCTATGTATATCAATCCATTATTAATATATGCCGTTATTGTATAGTTATCAATTTTCCACTCCATTTGACTAGAGAGAGTGCATAGTCCGTCCAGTGTCATTTTTCCGTTGAAAATTATTTTTAGCTGATATGCTAAAAAATAAAAACTCTCTTCTGCTTCATAAATAATTTCGCCATATCTATCAATTATGGCTTTGGCTGTTGAGTTATCATTGACGGCAACGGCGAAGGAATTCACAATGTTGACTTTAAATGACTGAATAAAATTTGGACCCAACTCATTAATTAGCGCTTTCTCTTTCAAAGTGAAAAGATTGTTAGCATCTGCGCGGTATAAGCTTATTGCGTGTCCAATGGTTGAATATTCATCAGGAGCATTTAATGTTGCAATAATATTTTCCACTCCGTATTTCTTGCAGTGGTGCGAATAAATCTCTGTCTTTTCCCACTCCTTTTTGGGAATGGCGTCCCAAGTTGTAAAATATTTGTTGGGATGCTTGGTTAGGTATAAGTTTAATTGGTCTGGTTTTTCTGATGCTGAAGCGATATTAAGATAATTCTCCATAAAATCACTGGGCTGATGGTAAAGATAAGTATCTTCAACCCAAAACTCTTTGGCCGTATTTAAAATGTCTGAACGGGATGCCCATAATGCAGAATCAAAAGATATAATTCGGTTTAAATGCTCAAAAAAATAAGATTTAAACTCTAAGGGGGTTAATTTTCTGGCATTTGAATAAAGTTTAACAAGCCAATCAGATAATAATGGTAGTTCAGTATTAATTTTTGAAAAATTATTTGACAACTTCATATCAAATTCCTCCGTTGCTTTCTCTTTGTTGATTTGATTTCATGGAAGGCTTATATAGCTCTTTTTTGATTGTTGGCATCATCGTTGCCCGTTAAATGATTATTTAACCTAATCTCAATTACAATTTTGGGAATTACAATATCAGATAATTATTTATATTTCATTCCTCTTTTTTAACATAACCTTGTATTCATTGGTAATGGACAAGGTCTTGCGTTATGTCGAGGATTTCTCATTGATTGTGAAAGTGGACTCGCTCGGCATGGCCAAAAACTTTCGTCGGGAATTGTTAAAATTGGTGATGTCTATTTGATTTCACTTGCAGCATTATTAAAACTTGAAGATGTTTCTTGTCTTATTAATGAGCTTGAAAAAACTATGAACTCAAGAGATATTGTCAAAGTGAAAGAATGGTTTTTTGATATATAATAGCACTGTTCAAAGGGAGAAGGCGGTTCTTCCTTTTGCCGCTTTTACGAGTTAAAAAATCGAATGTTTCCTGTATTTTTAATGCTGTAGATTACGCAAATAAGTTGGGAACAATAGTTGGATATATCTGGAATCATGATAAATTGAAGAGGTCTGGGCAACAAAAATAAGTAGGGATCTTTGATGATTTTAGCGTTGAAAATAGCTCACTACTTTTATTTGTGGAAAGCCTTACTCTCTCTACGCTTCATTGAAGTAAGGAACTTTTTTCTTTCATATATCGACCTGGACTGTTTCTACGCAGCGGTTGAAATGCGCGATAACCCAGAGTATCGCGATGTGCCAATCGCGGTAGGCGGTCAAAGCAAGCGCGGGGTATTGAGCACCGCCAATTATCTCGCTCGCCAATATGGTGTGCACTCGGCCATGCCCAATGGTCAGGCGTTGTTGCTGTGTCCGCACCTTAAAATCGTTTCTGGGCGAATGTCGGCTTACAAACAAGTCTCTGATCAAATCCGTGAAATCTTCGAACGTTATACCGACAAAATCGAGCCGCTGTCTCTAGACGAAGCCTTTTTGGACGTGTCTGACTCTACGCTGTTTCATGGTAGCGCCACCCTTATTGCCAACGATATTCGCCGAGCCATAGAAGAAGAGACTGGGCTGACGGCCTCGGCCGGCATTGCGCCGGTCAAGTTTTTAGCCAAAATTGCCAGCGACGAAAACAAACCCAACGGTTACTTTTTGATAACGCCTGAAGAGGTTAAACCTTTTGCGTTAAAGCTTGATTTGAAAAAAATCCCCGGGGTCGGCAAGGTGACTTTGCAAAAACTACATGACTTTGGTTTGTATACCGGCGCCGATGTTGTTGACTGCCCATTGCAAACGCTACATGATAATTTTGGTCAGTTCGCCGATGTCATTCGCAGACGGTCGCAGGGTATAGACGAGCGAGAATTGAGTTTAGACAGAGTGCGAAAATCGGTTGGTGTTGAACACACCTTTGAGCATGACTTGACCTCGTTTGGTCAATGTGCCGAGAAAATTTCGGATTTGTACGAAGAGCTTAAAAAACGCTTGGAACGCACTGAATTGGCGCATCGGGTTAACAAACTCGGGATTAAAATCAAGTTTGCTGATTTTACCGCAACCACAGTCGACCAACACGGCAGTGATTTAGATATGGCGGTGTTCAGGGCCTTGATGGAAAAAGGATTTAACCGGGGGCAGGGCAAGCGGGTACGGTTATTAGGGTTGAACCTTGGGATCGCGACGCAAACGGTGACAACGCAGCTGGCTTTGCCTTTTGAATAAACCCGCTTAGTTAGTGCCCGTCCAGAAACGTAGTTTCTCGCTGACAATTGTCAGGACGGGCGCTATGCAGCGTAGTCGTAAGGCTTATTTTTCAATAAGTTGCGTTGTCCATCCAGTGCACGCATACCGAAGCGCTTGCGCAAAGGGTACGTTTCTGGACGGACACTAGTGAGTGCTGGTGACCAATAAGTGTATCGGCGAAGTCATATAGGTTGGCGTGTATTGTTTTTTAAGGTACTCTAGGGTTTTCTTTTCAAGAGACGCCAATTATGTTTAGAGGGTGTATTGTGGCATTGGTAACCCCAATGCTGGCTGATGACAGTGTCGATTTTATCAGCTTGGGTAATCTTGTCGACTATCATATCGACAGCGGTACTGATGGTATTGTGGTGATGGGCACCACCGGTGAGTCGGCGACTTTGTCTTTTGCCGAGCAGTTGCAAGTGGTGCAATTTGTTGTCGAAAAGGTGGCGCAACGGCTGTTTGTGATCGCAGGCAATGGCACCAACAATACCGCTGAGGCCATCGCGCGCACCAAAGCGTTAGACAAACTGGGTGTTGATGGTTTTTTAACCGTAGTACCCTATTACAACCGTCCCTGTCAAAAAGGTCTGATTGCCCATTTTACCGCGGTGGCCAGGGCAACAGCCAAACCACTGCTGTTATATAATGTGCCCAGTCGTACCGTGACAGATTTACTGCCCGAAACAGTGGCGACACTGGCAAAAATCGACAATGTGGTTGGGATTAAAGAAGCCACCGGCCAACTTGAGCGATTGACGCAAATTAAAACCTTGTGTGGTGATGATGAGTTTGTGCTCCTCAGTGGCGATGACAGTTCAAGCTTGGCATTCATGCGCCTTGGTGGAGACGGAGTTATCTCGGTGACTGCCAATGTCGTGGCAAAAGAAATGGCGACCCTGTGCCATTTGGTGCAAGATGGTCGTTTTGATGATGCCAAAGTACTCAACGACAAGTTGGCACCATTACATCAAAAACTCTTTATTGCGCCCAGCCCGGCACCTGCCAAGTGGCTTTTACTACACTCAGGGCGAATTGCCACGGCGCAAGTCCGGTTGCCTTTACTTATGCTTGAAACCATTCATCACCGCGTGCTCAAAGAGGCGCTTGAAGCCGTTGATTTGAGCTAAACGGCATATTCTATTAAATCTGCATTATGGGTTTTTTTCAGTGAAAATAACCCGATCCTCTTGGTGTCCAGAATCTGAAATATTTGTCAGTCATAACTTGACATAAGTCAAAAACGGCACTATTTTTTTAATGGTGTGGTCGATTAAGGTAATGGGTAATTTACCCCGAAAATCCACTTTTATCCTTATTTAACAGTGGCATACAGTTAATTTACCAATCTATTTCAGTCAATTACGTGCAATTCAATCTCAATCCATAAAAATCACAGGAGAACGTGTGTCAAAAAAGGTGATTATCGTAGAAACTTCATTATCTGAATTTTTGTCGGATGAGTTGGCACGCCGCGAGGTAGTGTCCCGGGCGGATATCGTTCATTTTTATGATGCACTGGTCACAGGACATGAGTTGAAAAGTGTGCTCGATTGCCTGAGTTATTACCAGGGCAAAAGTGGCGTTAAATTATCCATGCGTTTGCGTATGCCCGGCAGCGACAGTGCCAAGCCTGATGAACGGCTTTGCGCCGCGCTCACTGAGGTTATTGGTACCGTAGATTATATTGAATTGGATGCACAATCTGATTTGACAGCACCCATACTGGCGCTTATCCCACCAAACAAGCGCATCATTACCCGTAAAGTCGAGGGTGATAATGTGACGTCATTATTGGCTCATTACCAGTTAGACAGTACCGTTGACGCTCACTTGTATCGAT
The DNA here is from genome assembly GCA_013216025.1 of Algicola sp. Taxonomy (GTDB): domain Bacteria; phylum Pseudomonadota; class Gammaproteobacteria; order Enterobacterales; family Alteromonadaceae; genus JABSOG01. The sequence continues at coordinate 9,476 of JABSOG010000053.1, forward strand.
ATATTTGCGATGACGGATTGATGGCGCTTGAGTTTTTACATCAGCTTGGCCAAACCAATGTGACTGCTTATGATGCCCGAGAAGAGGCTTTATGGAGTCGAATTTGCGCCTGTTATAAAGGCGCCAGTGTCATTTTTGCGCGCTTTGGTAAACGGAGCCGGGTTTCACTGGATTGGTTGCAAAGCAACTACAATATCGCGGCATTGCCAAACCAACTCAAGGCGCTTTACGGCATTATCGGTGCCTCCATTGCCAAGTCTTTTTCACCATTGGTTCACAATACTGGCCTCAGAGCGCTACAGTCGCCAACCCTTTATTTGACTTTTAAAATCGATAGTCTCGATGCCTTGCATAACCACATGGCGCGGCTTGCTGCTATTGACTTGCCAATACTGGGACTGACGGTGACCGCCCCACTTAAAGCCATTATTCATACTGCCTTTAACGCCAATCGGGCGGTTGTTGAACAGGCCCAATCGGGGAATGTACTGATTCAACGTGATGACAAAATGGTGGTCGAAACAACCGACGACGCGGGACTGACCAAAGTACTCGAACAACACAATATTACGGTGAAAGGCAAGCGGATTGCGGTTATCGGCTGTGGTTGTTCTGGACGGGTGTCGGCTTATACATTAACGACGATGGGCGCACTGGTGACACTGTTCAATCGCAGCTCAGCGCACAGCGCATCGGCACAGGCGTTACTGCAATTACCTTGTAAACCGCTGGCAGGCTTTGACGCCGCTGATTTTGACGTACTGATTAATACGGTGCCTTTTACCCGCGAAGCCGATATCACTTTTGCGGTTAATCGCTTAAACCCCAAAGTGGTATACATCGACTTTGTTTATAACCCTTACCCAAACAAGTTGTTGGTTCATGCCAGATCACGTGGCCTAAAAGTGATTGACGGCCTGAGTATGCTCCAGAGCCAGTTGTTATCCCAGTTTTACTGTTTAACCGGTCAATCCTTGCCCCCGCTGGCAAGTAAAGCCCTCGAACGCATCTTAAACGATAAAAGGAAGGCAGGCGGTGCCCTGATGGATAAAACCTATCCTTGTCTTGAAAAAGTGAGTTAATGAACTTGAGTAGCCAATTAAAAACACCCCACGGCGATATCGTGGATGTCGCCAACCTGCTGGGGCATTGGGTCAATGTGAATGAGCGCTGTGATTTTATTGCCCGTTTGAATTTGGCGGTGGTCAAAGACCAATTGACAATGTCTATTTTGTCCGCTGCGCCAGATTGTGATGATAATGCGATGTTGACTTTGCAACCGATTGCGGGCGGGGCCGGTGATTTGGCTGGTGGGTTTTGCTTGTTTCAAAACAGCGAAGATCTGGTGATCGCCGCCAATGAAAAAAATGGGGTTTTGGTGCTGCAATGTTATCGTCCGGCAACCTTGGACAACCCACAAACCCGGCAGTTGATTCGTGAGTTCTATTATCGCCAGCCTTTGCTACCAAAGGTTAATGACCAGACGCAATTTCGCAAACATAACGTTGAAGACAATGATCATGCCGGTAATAATTTTACCGCTCTGTTGGGCAATTGGCGCAATACCCATGGCCAAACCCAATGGGTTGATACGCTGTCTATTGAGCAATCGGCGAACTCTTTACAGTTCAGGGCATCGTCAACAAGCCAGGATCATCAATGGCCAGCGGTTGAATTAACCCCTTATTATTTTGATGGCGAAGAATTTGGGTTTGTTGCCCGGTGTTGTTCTGAGCAGTTAACCAGTCTTTTTACCGCGTATTCAAATAAAGGATTGATCGTGGTGAGTGCGTTTCATCGAATCAACAAAATGGGTCAAGAGTCTGAGGTAAAACATGCCTTTGTCCGTGAATTTTATGCAAAACAACTTACATAGTGACAGATATGACTAAACCGTTAAGCAATAGAGTACATTTACCGCCAACCGGGGCTGATATCATTCATTCGGTCGCCTCGTTGGCCGAAGAGGTTTTTTTACCCAGAGCCCGGCAGTGTGATATTGATGCCCGCTTTGCGGTCGAAAATTTTGATGACTTGTTCAAAGTGGGTGCATTGGCTGGGCCGGTGGATACCCGGTTTGGTGGACTGGGTTTTTCGCCTGCTTATGGCAATGTTCAGGCGTTATGGCAAATGACCCGGGCCATAGCCAAAGCTGATTTGTCTTTTGCCCGTTGCTGGGAAGGCCACAATAATGCCTTGATGCTGGTTGACAAGCTGGCCAATGACGCTCAGAAACAGCGCTGGTTTAACGGCGTGATCAACAAGGGACATCGCTGGGCCGCTTGGAGCGGCGAACCCCAAACCAAGCAGCCGGGGCAGAAATATAACATAGGCACTCAAGTGCAGCGCAACAATGGCGGTTACCTCATCAACGGCAATAAAGTCTTTTGCACCAGTGCGCCGGGGGCCAGTTGGGCGATATTGCTGGTTAGTCTGGCAGGACCCGGTGGCGCCAGAGAAGTGACTGATGGCGAAAATAACCTGTTGATGTTGGCATGTGACTTGTCAGACCCCAGTGTCAGCTTTGAGGGCGATTGGTGGGATCCGATTGGGATGCGTTCAACGGTGTCTTATAAAGTCAATTTTGCCGATACCTTTATCCCTGAACGTGATTGCATTGGCCAGGTGGGCGAATTTTTAACCCGCGATATGCAAAGCCGTTTCACTCCTCATTATGCCGTCAGTTTTTTAGGCGCGTTAGAAGGGGCTTATGAGTGTGCACTGGCAACCATTGCCGCGCAGCATCGTGAGAACGACCCGTATGTGCAGCATCACATTGCCCAAATCAAACTCAATATCGATACCCTCGATTTATGGCAAAATCAAGTCGCGTTTAAGTTGGACAATCAACAACACGACGAGGCACGTGAGGCCGCGAGCAAATTCAGGTATTTGGCCGAAAAATTGAGTGAGGACGGGGTTAGGCAGTGCATCAAAATCTGTGGCGCCCGCAGTTTGAACAAGCCGAGTCGTTTGGAGCGTATTTACCGTGATCTCACCATGTATGTGCAACACGACAATGCCGATAACATCCTCGCGACCATTGGTAGAAGGGCGTTGGGTTTGTCTGTCGACAATGCATTTTCCAGTTTAAAAGCCTAACCACTTTAATAACAATAAAGGACTGCAAAGAATGAAATACCAAGCAAGCAAAGTGCCCGTCGCCGCCAGCATTTGGTTGTTGGCATTGGGTTATTTTGCTTTTTATATCCCTTACAGTGCATTGATAAAGGCGCTTTCTTCTGGTTTTTTGCTCGATTACGGTGTCAGCAGCACCCAGGGTACTCTTGGTCCTGCGGCATTTTTACCCGTTGTATTGCTTGGTACGGTACTCACCATGCCGTTGATCCTTTATTGTCTGGGTTGGTATCGGTATCTGGGTAATGGTGAGCAACGATTAGAGTCTCAGGTCTGGCAGGGTTTTCGTTTGAATCGCTGGGCAGTACTTTCGGGGTTGTCGTTTGCAGTGATCATTGCAACCACCACATTGGCTTATAGTTTTGTTGGTGTATCGATTGTTTTTGCCTTGCTGTTGATGCGAGGTGGTGTATTGGCGATGTCGCCTTTGGTTGACCATTTTTCTAAACGTGAAGTGCATTGGTATTCGTGGGCAGGGTTGGCATTGAGTCTGGTGGCGGTGGGCATCGCTTTGACCTTGGTCGACGAATATCGGCTTGATTGGATTGTGCTGTTGAATTTGGCGGGTTATTTGGCCGGTTATTTTTTTCGTTTGCGCCAAATGACCCATTACGCCAAAGACGCCCAAGAAGCGCTTAACCGCCAGTTTTTGGTGGCAGAAAATACCGTTGCGATGGCTGGGTTGGTGGTGATCGCCGTAGGTACCCTGATTTTTCATTTGCTTAGTAGTCAAATCAGTCTGGCAGAGTATGCCGGAGCAATGGTGTCTTCCGGTGTTTTTGGCGCGGCTTTATTGATTGGTGCATTTTATGGAGTGCTGGGCATATTTGGCAGTTTGATTTATCTCAATCGGCGGGAGAATACTTTCGCCATACCGGTTAATCGCTGTGCCAGTTTGCTTTCAGGGGTGTGTGCCTCGTTGTTGCTGGTTTATTTGTTTGATGGGCAGAGCATCAGCATTGTGCAGATAGTGAGTGCTTTGTCGATTAGTGCGGCGTTGTTTTTGATGTCGATTTTTGATTCCCGGCAAATCCACCAGCATCAGCATTCGGTTGAAAACCCGATGCAACGGATTTGGTTGTTTATTTGTGATGGCAACCGGATGCGCTCACCGATGGCAGCGGCGATTTGCAACAAAGTGCTTGAGGACCATTTTAATACCCTCAAAGCCCTTGATACCAAAACCCTTGATAATCGAGCTGTCGCAAATGATCGCGATGTGTACGCCGACAGTGCAGCGATAAAAGTGGGTAAAAACCGTGATATGCCCGATGCCGCCAAACATGCATTGGCAGAATTCGACATAAAGATTGACGACCATCAGGCTCAACAGGTCAGCGAATGTCAAATTCATCAGGCTGAGAAAATTTACTGCATGAGTATTGAGCAGTGTGAGGCATTGATTGAACTGTTTCCCTGGACCGCAGCTAAAGTGGTCAACCTGGGTGGCGAGGTGGAGATCACCAAACCGCTGGGGCCAGACAAACACCACTTTTTAGACTTGGCCAATATTCTTCATCAACACATTCAACCGTTATTGACGACATTGCAAACCGATGATGGGACAGTGATGGCGTTTGGTATGGAGCGCAATAATGCCTGAATCATCGCCGCCACTTCAACACCAACAACAAGCGCTCAAAATTCACTGGCGCTTGTCTCAAGGCGGCGAAGGTAAAGAAAGAACCAGAGCATCAATGGTCGCACAATTGTGCTCAGCTCAGCCAGATTTGACCAATCAAGTGGCATTTGCCCGCCAAGCCGAGCGTTTGGGTTTTGATTCACTGTTGGTGGATTTTGGTCTCAACAAACCCGATTCAACTCTGTTGGCAATGGCCATTGGCGTACAGACTGAAACCATCAAATTCATCATAGCCTGTCGTTCAGGGGTCATGTCGCCGACTTATTTTGTGCAGCAACTCAATACCTTGAGCCACTTTATTGCGGGTCGATTTTCGTTAAATGTGGTGGCCGGTCATTCGCCCAAAGAGCATCAGGCTTACGGTGATTTTATGGACCATGACCAGCGTTATGCCCGTACCACAGAATACCTGACCATCTGTCAGCAATTGTGGCAAGACCCGATGCAATCCGTCAATTTCAGTGGTGAGCAATATCAAATCAATGAAGCCAGCGTTCAAACCGTTTTTGATGGCGGCCGCAAACAAGGCCCTGAATGTTTTATTGCTGGCAGCTCAAAACAGGCGCTGCAATTGGCCAAATCCAATGGTGACACTTGGATAAGTCTGGCGCAGTTACCTGATGTGATGAAAGCGGACGTTGCACAGATGTCAGCAGCGGGACTTGCGGTGGGCATCAGGCTTTCCGTGATTTGTCGTGAAACAACTGAACAGGCCAGAGCGGCTGCCGACGCGCTGGTAGCCCAGACGACTGCGGCGACGGTAGAGAACAACTTTGTCCGAAACAGTGATTCTTTCGGTATCAAACAAGCGATGCAAAAGGCAGAACAGGCCGAGTCTCCCTGGTTGAGCGAGTGTTTATACAACGGCGCAGTCAAAAGTCATGGCGCACCGGCCATCGCGCTGGTTGGTGATCCTCAGCAAATAGCGGACGCGATACGAGAATATCAAGCAATAGGGGTGAGCCAGTTTATTTTTTCCGGCTGGCCTCAATATGAAGAAATGACCATTTTTGGGCAGCAAGTGTTGCCATTATTAAGCGCTTAACCCATTAACGAAGAGAGGTGCCAGGATCTTGCCAATGATAAACACAACGAATTAAAACAGGCGTCTCACCCATGCAGGCTGGCAGTAGCTAATAAGATTCAGATCAATCATGGATAAGGCAATTTTTTCCGGTTATGGACAGGAGAATAACGATGAAGATTGATAATTATTTAGTTTGGTTACGGCAGCCTTTAAAGACGCTGTGTTTGGGGTTTTATTTGTTTTTGGGTGGGTGTGGCAGCACTGCCAATACCTATACCAACACGGCAAATTCTGGTGAAAACAGTCATTATTATGAACAACCCGGTCAAAGCACGACCAATGCTTGCAAAATTGGCGGCAAAGTTAAACGGATCATCAAAGTCAATATGGTGGCGATTAATCAGGCATTTTGGTATAACCGCCTGGGATCTGCCCAACTCGACGGCATGATTTATGCCTTGGCTTCAGACGTTGTGCTTAAAGAAAAAGAAGAAGATAAAGATGACTACACTGCTCTGACCGAAAGTAAAGACTGGGAGAATGGCAATTTTATAAATTTGAGAGAAAAACTGATGTTGCGGCCGGACAAACGCCCCCGTCCCATCGTGTTACGCGCCAATGTCGGCGATTGCATGGATATCACCTTCACTAACTTTCTGAGGGGGTTCAACGGTTTACCCACCAACACCGCTTATGCTGGTGTACATATCGAAGGCACCGAGATGTTTTCGACTGCCAAGCCGGGTGAAAACAACAAAGGCATCGATAACGACGGCTCTTTTATCGGAAAAAATAGCAATCATCTGGCGGGTCTGGGTGAACGCAAACGTTATCGATTATTTGTTCCACAAGAAGGAGCATTTGTACTGAACAGCGAGGGCGACAATTTCAGCAATAATCAGGCTGGACAGGTTACCGCAGGTCTGTTTGGTGCATTGAATGTACAACCCGAAGGCGCTGAATATTACCGTAGTCAGGTAAGTGAAGTGGATATGACGGCGGCACAACAAATATATAGCGACACTAATAAAAACATGGTTGCGTGTGAATACGATCCCACGCTTGGATGCTCTGAAGGCGGACAGCCTTTAATCAATTATCAGGCGGTTTATCAGCCATCGTCCATATACGCCGGCAAACTTGTGCTCAATATGGTCAGGCAGGTTGGCAATTCAGCCAATAAAATAGTCGAATTGATTTATACCGACCCCACCGCCATTATTACCGGACCCAATGCTGGTGCCTTTTCTGCCGATGATCCGGATCCAGAATTTTTTCAGGTTCCTCAAACCCCCCAGCGCACCCAGCCGTGGCGTGAATTCAATATCATGTACCACGAACCTACCCTGCAAAAGCAGGCGTTTGCGCCGTTTCAAGGGGGTAATATGGCCAACACCTTGAATGCAGGTGGGGATTTCTTTGGAATTAATTACGGAACATCTGCGATAGGACCCGAAATCTATGCCAATCGTATCAATGTGGGTCCGATGCACGATTGTGTGAGTTGTGTTTACGAGGAATTTTTTCTCAGCTCTTGGGCGGTAGGCGATCCGGCTATGGTGGTTGATATACCGGCCAACTTTACCAATCAGGCCGTTGAGCCTACGCCACAAGTGGGTACTTCTTTTCCCAAATGTAAACCAGTCACTTCAGATTCTGATCTAACCAACTATTGTGCAACGAATCCTGCCGATAAAGGACCTGAACGGGGTCCTAAAGCAACAAAAGCTTTTTACCCGGATGATCCCTCCAATGTCTACCACAGTTATATGCAAGATCATGTCAAAATGCGCATTCACCATGGCGGCGGCACCCTGCATCACTTGCACCATTTGCACGCTCACCAGTGGTTACACTCACCCAACAGTGACAACGGCCATTATCTGGACAGTCAGCTGATAGGCCCGGGTTCTTCTTTTACCCTTGAAATGGTGTACAACGGCAGTGGCAACCGCAATCAGACGGTTGGCGACTCGATTTTTCACTGCCATTTTTATCCCCATTTTGCCGAGGGTATGTGGTCCTTGTGGCGGGTGCATGATGTTTTTGAAAAAGGCACTGAATTAGTCACTGCTGGCAATGGGACTAAAGCACATCCGGCAGGTGGACCGGCTGTCGGTAGCCGTGCCTTACCGGATGGTGAGATAAGAGCAGGCTCACCAATACCTGGCCTTGTCCCTTTGCCAACCCGGCCCATGGCACCGACACCATCGGAACTGTTTATTGACGACGGCAAAGTGGTGTTTGGTGATCTGAAAAATCCTGATCCGGGTGGCATGGCTGTGACCCAAAACCCGGGTTACCCCTTCTTTATTCCCGGTATTGCCGGTGAACGGGCACCTCATCCGCCGCTGGACTTTGCCAGACTGAACAGCAAAACCCTGAATGGTGGTTTGCCCCGTCATATTATTGAACGCTCGGGTGGGTATGTTAACGGCAAATATAAAATGAACGTAAACTATGACCCCAAAATTGTTGAATACCACAACCGCTTTGATTTCAGCAAATTTTATGATTCGCTGAGTGGCGTATTGTTGGCCGAAGAAGGTACGCCGGTGGAAAAAATTGCCATGGATACCCACTCGGTTCGTTACCATGCCTCGTCCACCCCCAGTGGTCAGACGGCAGACTTTATTCTCAATGGTTTGCCGCCCCAACCGGGGGCACCTTATGCCGACCCTTGTGTAAATGACTTTGGTAGGCCGGTGCCCTCTGCTGCCAACCTGCGGCATTACCGTGCGGTGGATATGCAGATGGACGTGGTGCTGAACAAAAAAGGCTGGCACTACTCGCAACAGCGGTTTGCCGTGTTATGGGAAGATCTGATCCCAACGCTCAACAAGGAGCGACCACCCGAGCCACTGTTTTTCCGCGCCAATTCGGGTGACTGTATCGAGTATTGGCTGGCCAACGTGGTGCCTGAATATTATGAACTGGATGATTTTCAGGTGCGTACACCGACCGATGTCCTCGGCCAGCACATACATCTGGTCAAATTTGATGTCACATCATCTGATGGCAGTTCCAACGGTTATAATTACGAAGATGGTACTTTTAGCCCGCAAGCCGTGGTAGAGCGTATTAAAGCCCTGAACAACGGCAAAGGTCTGGCCGGTTATACCGAAAAACTCGAAGCAGTAGCGCCGACTTGGTTCTGTGACAACCTCAAAGGCCAAACCAAAAAAGACTGCCTGAAAAAAGCCACTGATCCCAAATCCGAATGGCTTGGTGCCCAGGCAACGGTGCAACGTTGGTACGCCGATCCACAGCTCAACAACCTCGGTGAAGACCGCACTTTGCGCACGGTATTTACCCATGACCATTTCAGTCCTTCAACTCACCAACAGGCGGGGTTGTATATGGGCTTGTTGGTTGAACCAGAAGGTTCAAAGTGGAAAGATTCGGAGACCGGCACACCGTTTTATACCCGCAGCGACGGCGGGCCAACCAGTTGGCAGGCGGTGATTGAAACACCCCAGCTGTCAGACAGTTACCGTGAGTTTGCGTTGGAGTTTCAGGATTTTCAGCTGGCTTATAAAAAACGCCCGAAAAATATTTCGCAAGATGTCTTTAACCCCTATCCGGAGCAAAACAAGACTAGTTTTTATGGTTACTCGGAGCCGGATTATCTAAAAAATATAGAGCCAAAGCTTAATGCAGTTAGTCTAAGCGGCGCCAAGTCGAATTCAGATTATGTTGACGCGATTAGAAAATATATTACTCATGATTACTCTGGTTATATTGATCCCGGACATGTGATAAACCCTCCCGGCAGAAACGGCAACGATACACCAACGCTTATCAGTACCACACCACCGTTTGCCTTGGGCACTTATTCGGTGAATTATCGTAACGAACCGATACCCTACCGGATTTGGGATGTTGATAATCAACCCGACACCAAAGCGGGGGACTTGGCCCATGTTTTCAATTCGATTAAACGCGCCGATAAAGACTTGAATAATCAATTCAGTCCTTACAGGGATGCCGCCAGACAGACAGCACCACTGACCGCCGGGGTTTATCCTTTTGATCCCGCCACACCTTTGCTGCGGGCTTTTCAGGGGGATAATGTTCAGGTACGAACTCTGGTGGGGGCGCATATAAATATGCATAACTTCAGTATGCAGGGTTCACGCTGGATGTTTGAGCCGAGCAATGACCGTTCGGGTTACCGCTCGAATCAGCCAATGGGCATATCTGAGCATTTTGAAATGCTGTTCAAGCTTGCGCCATCGACCATGAACACAGTCAAAAACAGTCGCAACGGCACGGGTGGTGCACCCACCAAACGTTGCAAAAAACCGATGCCGTCAAGCAGCACATTTGCCGATTTATTTTATAATCCATCCTCGGCACAAAACGGTTTGATCAACGGTAACTGGGGGCTGGTACGTTCATATTTGCCCGGTCAGGATGATTTGTGTCTTGAACCTTTGCCTGTTGAGGCATCGGTTGGTGGACGTCAAATTACTCAAACAGGAAAGTGGGTTTGCCCGGCGGAGGCACCACAACGCAGTTACAATGTTGTGGCCACCACGGCAGAACAGATAGCGTATAAAGACCCCAATAAACCACTGCCGCAATATCCCGGTGGCCTGATTTACAATTCAAGGGGCGATACCCTCGATCCCAATGCCTTATTGTATTTTGGTTGTGACAGCACTGCCAACAATCAGTGCAAACCTGTTTTGCCAACGGTCAGCAGCAATGGTCAGCAACAAAATGTACTGCGTGCAGACCCTTTTGTTTTGCGTGCCGCTGCTGGTGAGTGTATCAGTGTCAAGTTGACCAATAACTTCAGAACAAAAGCCCGGGTTTTTAGTACCAATCAAACACTTAATTCCCGTAATCCACTAAGGCAATTCACTTATGGCGACAATAACAACCCCAAAGATATGACCATGAGGCCGTCAAAACAGGCAGGGCTCGCACCTCAACTGGTGTCTTATGACATCAATGAAAGTAACGGGCAAAACCTTGGTTTTAACAAAACCCAAACAGCTGAGCCGGGCAAATCCAAGACTTATACTTGGTATGCAGGGATCATTGAGGCACAGAATGAAGGCAGTTACAACAAGTGTGACCTCAGCAAACAAGTCGCCGGTGTCAAGTATTGTTATACTCCAGCAGAATTCGGTACTACCAATTTGTTGACCGCCGACCCGGTAGAACAAACCCAATTCGGCATGATGGCAGGCATGGTGATTGAACCCGAAGGATCTTGTTGGTTTTCAGCCGATGGTACGGTGAACTCCGGCTGTAAATTTACGCCGCCGACTTTTGTCAAAACTGCAGGTAGTGTGCTCGATCCGAAATCTTTAACAGGTACGTCAGTGACCGTGTATACACCGCCCAATGATCAATATGCACAGGCACCCTTTTTTCGAGAGTTTGTGGCTATGGCGCACGACAGCTTGTATATGGCCAGCAGCAGGGGGAAGAAGCCGGTCGACGACAGGGGGTTGTACGGATTTAACTATACCACCGAACCTATG